>DATCXE010000368.1:0-2648 GCA_036565985.1 Bradyrhizobium sp. | reverse complement strand
CGCCTTTCTCGACACGCTGGACGAAGCGCATGCGCGGATATTTGCCGCCGAGCAGGGCTACGACCTCGTCGACGACCAGGGCATGCTGACGGACTGGTGGGGCTATTGCTGGATGATACTGGCCGAGAAGCGCGGATTGCTTACGCCGGAAAACCGCGCTGCGGCGCGCGCGGCGATCGAGGAGAAGTATCTGGCGGCACCGAACGTGATCGGCGTCATCGTCGGGCGGTAACGTCCCGTCATTCCGGGATGGTGCGTAAGCACCAGACCCGGAATCTCGAGATTCCGGGCTCGATGCTCCGCATCGCCCCGGAATGACTGTCCAATGTTCTAATTCACTTCCGCCCGCTTCGCCGCTTTCGGGATCGATGCCTTCGGTATGCTCGACGTTACGTCGCTCGCTTCGGGCGGTACGATCTCGCCGACCATTTCGGCGGTTACGGGCGCTACCTTCATTTCGCCGAGCCGGGCGCGGACATCCGCAGTGAGGCCGGGATACGAGGCAACCGGCGTGAATTCGGCGGTGTAGCCCGCACCCGGACGGGCGCCGGTATAGGCGACCAGGCCGTCCGTCGTGGCGATCACGTCGCCCGAGCGGAGCGAGGTGTCGAAGGCGAGATCGACCGGCGCCAGTCCGGACGGGCTGCGGCCGTTGCAGGTGCAATCGGCCCGCAGCGCCTTGCGATAGGCATAGGCGTTTTCACTGTTGGCATAGCGCTCGCCGTTGCTTGCGGTCGCGCCGTCGATGCTGCTGCCGTAAAACACCTTGGTGACGCTCGCCGGGCAGAATGCCTGGCAGGTTTGAACCGACGAGGCGTTGCCACGCGTGGTCAGCGGAAAATATTTGCCGTCGCAACTGCGCACGCAGAACGCAGGCCCGGATCCGGCCACGCGCGGCGCCGGTGCGGGCGCCGGTTGCTGCTGATTGAGGCCAAACGGATCAGCGAAGAAATTGGCCTGCCGCGACTGCTGCTTCTGGGCGCCGCCGAAAAAGAAATCGAACAGGCCTTCGGCGGAGACGCTGCCGGGCGTGAGGATGAGTGAGCCGGCCAGGGTAGCTGCCGCAACAAACGTCGTGCGGCGCCGCACGCGCGAAAAAGCAAACTCGGTACGCAACGCTTACTCCACCCAACGCAACGATACGCGCTGAAGCGCTAAAGGCTTCAGCCAGGAGTAACCTTAATGCGCGATGGTAAACGAGCGGTTGAACCTGGGAGATGGCCGAAGAGAAATGCGAGCTTGATCCGGGTGAGGGGGTACAGGTCTCTCGATAATTCTCGTCGTGTAGATAGAGCCCCTCACCCCAACCCTCTAAGAGCGAGCTTAGCTCGTCTCGACCCCGCAAGAGCGGGGCGAGGGAGAGGAAAGCAATCAGCCCTTCAAGAATTCACTCGCCTTATACAGCGCGCGAAATTCCAGCCCGGCCTCTGCAAAAGTTTCGCTCGCGCCTTCTTCGCGGTCCACCATGGTGAGGACCAGGACGATCTCGCCGCCGGCTTCGCGCACCGATTCGACCGCCTTCAGTGCCGAGCCGCCGGTCGTGGTGACGTCCTCGACGATCACGATGCGCTTGCCTTGCAGGCTCTCGCCCTTGGCGAGGCCCTCCACGGCTAGCCGGGCGCCGTGTTCCTTGGGCTTCTTGCGGACGAAAAAGGCCGCGATCGGGTGGCCCTTGATCCATGACAGCTGCGCGATCGCGCCCGCCAGCGGGACCGCGCCCATTTCCAGCCCGCCGATGAAATCGAGATTGTCGTCCTTCAGCGCCTCATAGGTCAGTTCCGCCAGCAGCGCCGCGCCTTCGGGATCGAGCATGGTCGGCTTGAGGTTGAAGTAGAAGTCGCTCTTGCGGCCCGAAGCCAGCGTGATCTCGCCGCGGCCGAACGAACGCTTGCGGATGATCTCGGCGAGGCGGGCGCGGGAGGCGGATTTGGACAAGGCGGTTTTCCCAAGGCGTTTGAGGCAAGGCTTTTTGAGGCAAGCCGTCTGAGGCGGGCCGCAATCTATCGGCGCTTTCCGGCACATTCCAGCGCTGATCCATAGCCGTCAACAGGGCACGGTGTCCCGCCGGAACGCAGGGACGGCATTCAGAAAGGTCCGTTGTAAGGCCCTTCGGTTCCGCGCTAGGGGAAGGTCAAAGCTTCTGCCAAAACTTCTGCCAAAACTTCTCTTGGGGGGAAACGGGAATGACGATCGAACTGCACACCTGGAACACGCCGAACGGCCGCAAAATCTCCGTCGCGCTGGAAGAAATGGGGCTGCCGTACAAGGTGATCCCGGTGAACATCAGCAAGGGCGAGCAGATGGCGCCCGCCTTTCTAAAGATCAGCCCGAACAACAAGATTCCCGCGATCGTCGATCCCGACGGCCCCGGCGGCAAGCCGGTCGGCATCTTCGAGTCAGGTGCGATCCTGCTGTACCTCGGTGAGAAGACCGGCAAGTTCCTGCCGAAGCCGCTCGCCGAACGCATCCCCGTCTATGAATGGCTGATGTGGCAGATGGGCGGTTTCGGGCCGATGCCCGGCCAGGTGCACCATTTCATCGCGCTGGAGAACGAGACCGACCGCGCCTACGGCCTGAAGCGCTACATGGCGGAGACGCGCCGGCTCTATGGCGTGCTGGACCGCCGGCTGGAGGGGCGCGAGTTCGTC
>DATCXE010000366.1:0-3360 GCA_036565985.1 Bradyrhizobium sp. | reverse complement strand
TCGATCAAGCATGCCGGTTCGCCGTGGGAAATCGGACTTGCCGAAACCCACCAGACGCTGGTGCGCGAACGGCTGCGCAGCCGCATCGTGGTCCAGGTCGACGGCGGTTTCCGCACCGGACGCGACGTCGTGATCGGCGCGTTGTTGGGCGCCGACGAATTCGGCTTTGCCACGGCGCCGCTGATCGCGGCCGGCTGCATCATGATGCGCAAGTGCCACCTCAACACCTGCCCGGTCGGCGTCGCGACGCAGGACCCTGTGCTGCGCAAGCGCTTCACCGGCCAGCCCGAGCACGTCATCAACTACTTCTTCTTCGTTGCCGAAGAGGTGCGCGAGATCATGGCGCAACTCGGCTACAGGAAGTTCGACGAAATGGTCGGCCAGACCCAGATGCTCGACCAGTCCACCCTGGTGGCGCACTGGAAGGCCAAGGGGCTCGACTTCTCGAAGCTGTTCGTGCGGCAGCCAGAACAGAAGGGCCAGAAGATTTATCACGCCGAGCCCCAGAACCATCATCTGGAGAAGGTGCTCGACCGCCGCCTGATCGAGAAGGCGCAAGCCGCGCTCGACCGCGGCGCGCCCGTGAAGATCGAGGAGGAGATCAACAACACCGACCGTTCCGCCGGCGCGATGCTGTCGGGCGCGGTGGCAAAGATCTACGGCCATGCCGGGCTGCCGCATGACACCATCCATGTCAGCCTGAAGGGCACTGCAGGTCAGGCGTTCGGCGCGTGGCTGGTCCGCGGCGTCACCTTCGATCTCGAAGGCGAAGGCAACGACTATGTCGGCAAGGGCCTGTCGGGCGGCCGCATCATCGTCAAGCCGCCGCGGAATTCCGGCATCGTGCCGGAAGAATCCATCATCGTCGGCAACACCGTGATGTACGGCGCGATCGAGGGTGAATGCTATTTCCGCGGCATCGCCGGCGAGCGCTTCGCGGTGCGTAACTCCGGCGCGATCGCGGTCGTCGAAGGCGCCGGCGATCACTGCTGCGAGTACATGACCGGCGGCATCGTCGTGGTGCTCGGCAAGACCGGGCGCAACTTCGCGGCCGGCATGTCGGGCGGTATCGCCTACGTGCTGGACGAGGCCGGCGGCTTCGACAAGCTCTGCAACATGGCGATGGTCGAACTCGAGCCGGTGCTGTCGGAAGAACTGATCAACGCCAATACCTATCACCACACCGGCGATCTCGAAGCGCACGGCCGGGTCGACGTGTTCCAGAACCTGCTCGACTCCGACGTCGAGCGATTGCACGTGCTGATCACGCGCCACGCCAAGCTGACCGGCTCGAAGAAAGCCGCCGAGATCCTCGCGAACTGGAAAGCCTGGCTGCCGAAATTCCGCAAGGTGATGCCGGTGGAATACCGCCGCGCGCTGAAGGAAATGAAGGCGAATGCCGACGCCGAACCCAAAATCGCGATCGGGGCTTGATTGGACGAGCCCGTCATTGCGAGCACAGCGAAGCAATCCATAGCGCCACAAGGAAGAATGGATTGCTTCGTCGCTTCGCTCCTCGCAATGACGAGAAGAACTAAGACGAAGTTGAGAGATGCAGGGACGTCAGGGTTTAATGGGCAAGATCACAGGTTTTCTGGAAATCGACCGGCATGACCGCAAGTATGCGCCCGTCGCCGATCGTTTGAAGCATTATCGCGAATTCATCATTCCACTGAGCGAGAAAGACACCCGCGACCAGGCTGCGCGCTGCATGAACTGCGGCATTCCCTATTGCCACGGCACCGGTTCGGTGGCGCCGGGCACGCCGGGCTGCCCGGTCAACAACCAGATCCCCGACTTCAACGACCTCGTCTACCAGGGCAACTGGGAAGAAGCCTCGCGCAATCTGCACTCGACCAACAACTTTCCGGAATTCACCGGCCGCATTTGTCCGGCGCCGTGCGAGGCGTCCTGCACCCTCAACATCGACGACAACCCGGTCACCATCAAGACCATCGAATGCGCCATCGTGGATCGCGCCTGGGACAATGGCTGGCTGAAGCCCGAGATCGCGTCCGAAAAGACCGGCAAGAAGGTTGCGATCGTGGGCTCCGGCCCCGCGGGGCTTGCGGCTGCGCAGCAGCTCGCCCGCGCCGGCCACGAGGTCCATGTCTACGAGAAGTTCGCCAAGGCCGGCGGTTTGCTCCGCTACGGCATTCCCGACTTCAAGATGGAGAAGCACGTCATCGACCGCCGCGTGGCGCAGATGGAAGCCGAAGGCGTGACGTTCCATTACGGCGTCCATGTCGGCGGCACATCCGAGGGCGCGCTCGATCCGCGCGAACTGCTCAGCCAGCATGACGCGGTGGCGCTGACCGGCGGCGCCGAAGCCGGTCGCGATCTGCCGATCCCCGGCCGCGAGCTCGACGGCATTCATTTCGCGATGGATTTCCTGCCGCAGCAAAATCGGCGCGTCTCCTCCGAACCGCTCGGCGGCGTCAAGGACATCCTGGCCGACGGCAAGCATGTCGTCGTGATCGGCGGCGGCGACACGGGTTCGGACTGCATCGGCACGTCGTTCCGGCAGGGTGCGAAATCCGTGACCCAGCTCGAAATCATGCCGGCGCCGCCCGAGCACGAGAACAAGGGCCTGACCTGGCCGAACTGGCCGCTGAAGATGCGGACGTCGTCGAGCCAGGCCGAGGGCGCCAAGCGCGAATTCGCGGTGTTGACGCAGAAGTTTTCGGGCGCCGACGGCAAGGTCGAGAAGCTGCATTGCGTCCAGGTCGACGACAAGTTCAAGCCGCTTCCCGGCACCGAGTTCGAACTCGACGCGCAGCTCGTGCTGCTGGCCATGGGCTTCGTGCATCCGGTGCACGAGGGCATGCTGAAGACGCTCGCCGTCGACCTCGACCAGCGCGGCAACGTCCGCGCCAACACGTCGGACTACAAGACCTCGCTGCCCAATGTGTTCTCCGCCGGCGACATGCGCCGCGGGCAATCGCTCGTCGTCTGGGCGATCCGCGAGGGTCGCTTGTGCGCGCGGGCGATCGACCAGTACCTGATGGGGTCGACGACGCTGCCGCGGTGAACAGTCGCCAGTGCCGCGGCGCATTGTCCGGTTGACCGGGATCAACGTCCATGGTTCTGCAGATGGGCGTCATAATTTGAATCTACAGAGAAAGGCTGCGATGTGAGAACTCAGGGAATGAGCGGTTCCGTGCGCCAGCGCATCACGCGCGTGCTGGCGGCCGGTACGCTGCTGGTCATGTATGCCTTCGGCATGGTTGCGACGACCGGCGCCTTTGTAGCAGCGGGTGTCTCACCTGCGTATGCGCAGCGCGGTCGGGGTCGGGGGCGAGGCTGGGGTGGTCGCGGCCGGGGCTGGGGCCGAGGTAACGGCGTCGGCGCGGCAGTCGG
>DATCXE010000350.1:0-5912 GCA_036565985.1 Bradyrhizobium sp. | reverse complement strand
ACCGAATATGGCGCCGAGGTCGTCACCTTCACCGCCGACCTCGGCCAGGGCGAGGAGCTGGAGCCGGCCCGCGCCAAGGCCCTGCTGCTCGGCATCAAGCCGGAAAACATCTTCATCGAGGACCTGCGCGAAGAATTCGTGCGCGATTACGTGTTTCCCATGTTCCGCGCCAACGCGGTCTATGAGGGCCAGTATTTGCTCGGCACGTCGATCGCGCGGCCGCTGATCGCCAAGAAGCAGATCGAGATCGCCGAAAAGGTCGGCGCCGATGCGGTCGCTCACGGCGCCACCGGCAAGGGCAACGACCAGGTCCGCTTCGAGCTTGCCTATTACGCACTCAAGCCGGACGTGACCGTGGTCGCGCCCTGGCGCGAGTGGGACCTCACTTCGCGCACGCGGCTGATCGAGTTCGCGGAGCAGCACCAGATTCCGATCGCCAAGGATAAGCGCGGCAATGCGCCGTTCTCGGTCGATGCCAATCTGTTGCACTCTTCGTCGGAAGGCAAAGTGCTGGAAGATCCGGCGAACGAGGTGCCGGATTATGTCTATTCGCGCACCATCGGGCCCGAGCAGGCGCCGGACAAGCCGACCGTTATCACGGTCGATTTTGAGCGCGGCGATGCAGTTGCCATCGACGGCAAGAAGATGTCGCCGGCGACACTGCTCAAGGCGCTCAACGATCTCGGCAAGGCCAACGGCATCGGCCGGCTCGACCTGGTGGAGAACCGTTTCGTCGGCATGAAGTCGCGCGGCATGTACGAGACGCCGGGCGGCACCATCCTGCTCGCCGCTCATCGGGCGATCGAAAGCATCACGCTCGACCGCGGCGCTGCGCACCTCAAAGACGAGTTGATGCCGAAATATGCGGAACTCGTCTATTACGGCTTCTGGTTCGCACCCGAGCGCGAAATGCTGCAAGCCGCGATCGACAAGTCGCAGGAGCTCGTCACCGGCCGCGTACGGCTCAAGCTCTACAAAGGCAACGTCATCGTGACTGGTCGCGAGAGTCCTTATTCACTTTACGATCAGGAATTGGTCACGTTCGAGGAAGGCGCGGTGGCCTACGATCACCGCGACGCCGAGGGCTTCATCAAGCTCAACGCGCTGCGCCTGCGCACGCTCGGCCAGCGCAAGCGCAAGATGAAGCTGCCTTAATAGCAATGCATCGGTTCTAAAGGGGAGGGGGGAATGAGCAGACGTACGACGCGATTTTTGCTGTTGGCGCTCATGCCCGCACTGGCGGCTTGCGCCGCCAGCAGCAAAGAGCCGGAGATCAATCCCAACCTGTTCCCCACTGACTACAAAAATGAAATCCTCCTTCTGATGCCGAACCTGCTGCGCGACCCGGTCCATGTGCGCGATGCCGGCATCACCGATCCGGTGCTGCGGCAGGCCGGCAAGGAGCAGCGTTATATCGTCTGCGTGCGTTCCAATTCCCGCGATTACGACGGCAGCTATCCCGGCATCAAGGAACGCATCGGCTATTTCTACGGCGGCCGCCTCAACCAATTGGTCGACGCGACGCCCGAACAATGCGGCGGCTTGGCCTATAAGCCGTTCCCCGAGCTTGAAAAGCTCTGCCGGGCAAAGTCTTGCGGCTAGCTACGTTGCCGTCATTGCCGGGCCGCGCGAAGCGCGTGACCCGATAATCCATCATTTAAAGATGGATGCGCGGGTCAAGCCCGCGCATGACGGGGGAAAGGACGGCACTAAGATCCACCTTCCCTGGCCGACACCGCTTGCTCCTCCTTCATCTCCGGGATCAGCGGCAGATGCGCGCGCTTCTTGTCCGCGATCTCGGCAGCGACCTTCTGCATCTGCACGAAGCGCGCCGGCGTGATCGGATGTGTGACGGCAAGGCGGATGGCGTCGGGATGTTCCAGCGCCATCGCGCGCCAGAACTCTCCGACGCCGGATACATCATAGCCGGCGCGCGCCGCGTAATAGGCGCCGACATAATCGGCCTCGCGCTCAAATTCGACGCTGAATGCACGTGCGCCGACCTTCTCGAAATAGCGGGAAAACGTCCGGCCGGTATAGACGCCGCCGAGCATGAAGCCGCCGTCGACCATTGCGCCGCCAACTTCACCGAGCAGCGCATTCCAGGCTTGCTTGTTGTAGTGGCCGAGGTTCGCGTGTGCGAGCTCGTGGCCGATGACGGCGGCAAGCTCGGCGTCGCTACGCGCCACGCGCAGGATGCCCGACTGGATCACGATGCGGCTTCCGTTGGTCGCGGCGTTCGGATCGGGGTCGGTCCTGTACTGGATCGGGATCGCGCAAGCCGTCACCGGGTAAACCGTGTGCAACGTGTCGGCGCCGTCGCGCCGCACCATGACCTGCAGAGGTCGCTCGCCGTGCGCTTTCAGCCATTTGCCTATCCAACTCGCCGTTCCGGTCGCGGGCAGCGCCTCGTTATCGAAGGTCAGGATCTGATCGCCGGTTTGGATGCCCGCGACCGCGGCCGGCGAGCCGTCGGCGACCGAAAGCGCCGTCGGCACATTCCAACCGATCCTCAGGGCCTCCCGCGTGTAGGACCGGAATTTTCGTGGAAGGCTTCGCACCGTGGCCGCGCGCAGGCCGATCTGCGCGGAGGTTTTCTTGCAGAAGGTGCGGTTGGCTGTGCGGAGCTGGAAGGCCACATTATCGACCCGGGCGAGCTGGGCGTAATAGTCGCGGATCTGCGCGATCTGCTGCCGGCGCTGCTCGGCGGCGACTTCGGCCTTGGGCAGGTCGGGCAGGCGAGTCACCGGCATGGCGCAGCCGGCGCACAACCAAAGGCACGCGATCACGCCCGGCCAACGACCCCAACGCACCGGAAACTCCCCCAAAACCGGGGGTAGATTGCGCCAGCCTTACAACCTGATCAAGCATAAGTTGTGGCAGGGCTGGCGGCAACCGGCCACGCCCTTTAAGCGCGCGATATCGGTGGTGTAGTGGAGCGAGCCGCGGAACTCTGCGGGATCAGGCTCTTGTCGGTGTGGTCCCACAGTTCTTCGTAGAACACGCGCACCACTTCCTGCAGCGACAGCGTGACGCCTTTGAATTCGAGTGCGGGTTAAACCGCCGTCACGCCGGGACGTGGCAGACAACCTCGATGTTATGGCCGTCCGGATCGAGCACGAACGCAGCGTAATAGTCAGGATGATAAATCGTGCGCAGGCCAGGGGCGCCATTGTCCCTGGCTCCGGCGGCAAGTGCGGCGCGATAGAACGCGTCGACCGTTGCATGATCCCTGCCGGTGAGGGCGATATGGAGCGTGCCTTTCAGGCCGCCTTCTCCGCCGATCCAGAAATCAGGCTTGCCATCGCGGCCGAAGCCGGCGGCCGGATGGCCACTTCCGGCCTGCGTGACTTCCGTGATCAGGACGTAGCCAAGCGGCGCCAGCGCCTTTTCGTAGAACGCTTTGGAACGTGCGTAGTCGGAAACCGGAAACCCGATATGGTCGATCATCGTGCTTGCCGCCGTTTGCGTTGCCGCGCCCGGCGACCGGCGCGATCAGAGCTGCCGGTCGACCAGGTCCTTCTTAATTTCCGCGATCTGCTTGGCCGGATTAAGGCCCTTCGGACAGGCTTTGGCGCAGTTCATGATCGTGTGGCAGCGGTAGAGCCGGAACGGATCCTCGAGGTTGTCGAGCCGCTCGCCGGTGCTCTCATCGCGACTGTCCTGGATCCAGCGGTTGGCCTGCAACAGCGCCGCCGGTCCGAGATAGCGGTCGGAATTCCACCAATAGCTCGGGCACGAGGTCGAGCAGCAGGCGCACAGGATGCACTCGTACATGCCGTCGAGCTTCTGGCGGTCCTCATGGCTCTGCTGCCATTCCTTCTCCGGCGTCGGCGACACGGTCTTCAGCCACGGCTCGATCGAGGCATATTGCGCGTAGAAATTCGTGAGGTCGGGCACCAGGTCCTTCACCACCGGCTGGTGCGGCAACGGATAGATGCGCAGCGGCGCCTTGGCGTCGTCCATCGCCTTGGTGCAGGCGAGCGTATTGGTGCCGTCGATGTTCATGGCGCAGGAGCCGCACACGCCCTCGCGGCAGGAGCGGCGGAAGGTGAGCGTCGGATCGATGTTATTCTTGATCCAGATCAGCGCATCGAGGACCATCGGCCCGCAATCGTCGCGATCGACGTAATAGGTGTCGATGTGCGGATTGCCGCCGTCATCCGGATTCCAGCGGTAAACGCGGAACTCGGTTTCCTTCGCGGCCTTTTCCGCGTGCGGCCAAGTCTTGCCCTGCGTGACCTTGGAGTTTTTCGGCAGCGTGAACTCGACCATGATCTCTTCGCTCTCCTTTTTGTCATTGCCGGGCCTGACCCGGCAATCCATCGCTGTTCGCAAGATGGATGCGCGGGTCAAGCCCGCGCATGACAGCCATCAGTATACCCGCGCCTTGGGCTCGATATAGGCGACGTCGTTCGACATCGTGTAGGTGTGAACGGGGCGATAATCGATCGTCACTTTGCCGGCATCGTCCATCCACGCCAGCGTGTGCTTCATCCAGTCCTTGTCGTCGCGGTCGGGATAATCCTCGCGCGCGTGGGCGCCGCGGCTTTCGGTGCGGTTGAGCGCCGAATCCATCGTGACCACCGCCTGCACCATCAGATTGTCGAGTTCGAGCGTCTCTATCAGGTCGGAATTCCAGATCAGCGAACGGTCGCTCACCCCGATGTCGGGCATGCCGGAGTGAACTTCGTGGATGAGCTTGTGGCCTTCCTCCAGCACCTCGCCGGTGCGGAAGACGGCGCAATTGTTCTGCATCACCTTCTGCATCTTCAGCCGCAGTTGCGCGGTCGGCGTGCCGCCGGAGGCGTGGCGGAAACGGTCAAGCCGGCTGAGCGCGTAGTCGGCGGAATTCTTCGGCAATTCGGGCTGCTTCTCGCCCGCCGTGAGCAACTCGGCGCAACGGTGCGCGGCGGCGCGGCCGAACACGACAAGATCGATGAGCGAATTGGAGCCGAGCCGGTTGGCGCCGTGCACCGAGACGCAGGCCGCTTCGCCCAGCGCCATCAGGCCTGGGATTACGGTATCGGGATCGCCGTTCTTTTTGGTCAGCGCTTCGCCGTGATAATTCGTGGCGATGCCGCCCATGTTGTAATGCACCGTCGGCAGCACCGGGATCGGCTCGCGCGTCACGTCGACGCCGGCGAAAATGCGCGCAGATTCCGAGATACCCGGCAGCCGTTCATGCAGGATCTTGGGATCGAGATGGTCGAGGTGGAGGAAGATGTGATCCTTCTCCTTGCCGACGCCGCGGCCCTCACGGATCTCGATGGTCATGGCGCGCGAGACCACGTCGCGCGAGGCGAGGTCCTTGGCCGACGGCGCGTAGCGCTCCATGAAGCGCTCGCCCTCTGAATTCACGAGATAGCCGCCTTCGCCGCGCGAGCCCTCGGTGATCAGGCAGCCGGCGCCGTAGATGCCGGTCGGATGGAACTGGACGAACTCCATGTCCTCCAGCGGCACGCCGGCGCGCAGCGCCATGGCGTTGCCGTCGCCGGTCTGAGTATGGGCGCCGGTGCAGGTGAAATAGGCGCGGCCGTAACCGCCGGTGGCGATCATGGTCATGTTGGCGCGGAAGCGGTGGATCGAGCCGTCCTCGAGGTTGAGCGCGATCACGCCGCGGCAGCGGCCTTCCTCGTCCATGATCAGGTCGATGGCGAAATATTCGATGTAGAACTCGGCCTGGTGACGCAGCGCCTGGCCGTACAGCGTGTGCAGCATGGCATGGCCGGTGCGGTCGGCGGCCGCGCAGGTGCGCTGCGCCGTGCCCTTGCCGAAATGGGTGGTCATGCCGCCGAATGGACGCTGGTAGATCTTGCCGTCTTCCTCGCGGCGTGAGAACGGCAGGCCCCAGTGCTCGAGCTCATAAACGGCTTCGGGCGCGTTACGGCAGAGATATTCGATGGCGTCCT
>DATCXE010000317.1:0-10427 GCA_036565985.1 Bradyrhizobium sp. | reverse complement strand
GAAACTTGACGCCAGCACCGCGGCGTCAGGACCACACGACTTCGCCGTACGCGTCATGCGCGCTCGTCTTTTGCGCAATCCGCGTCCACCGCATCCCACCGCGCGTTCGTGACGATCGCGAGCCGCCCCTCGTAACGGGTGAGACGCGCGGAATTAAATCAGTGATTTGCCCGACGACGCGAGTGGAATATTTTTGTGTGAAGGGATGGACAGACTTTTGGCGATTTGCCCGTCGGGTTGATTGGTCGCACCCACAGCCTCCACATTGTCATTGCGAGCGCAGCGAAGCAATCCATCGTACGGCCCGTGGAGACGTGGATTGCTTCGCGGAGCCTGTCATCGGGCGCGCATTCGCGCGACCCGTTGGCTCGCAATGACGCCGATAATCCGCCGTCGGCCTAAAGCGTTTCCTGCTTGTGGCCGCATTGCTTGCAGGCGAACTTGACGCGGGTTGCGCCCTTCTCCGCCTGGACCCGATTGGGCGCGCCGCATTTGCCGCACACCGCCTCGATCCTGGTCTGGCCCTGTTTGACGACGATGGCTTTCTTTTCCATCGTCTCGCGGATCAGGCGCTCGGCCTCCTCGCGCATCGACTGCTTCGACATCGCCCGCACCTGTCCTGAAAAATGATCGGTGCGTTCTATAGCACGCAGCGAACATATTTCCACTCTGCGTTACGCAGGTTCCCGCGCCGAAGCGAGCAAGCGCCGCACCAATGCCAGCGCGGTTTCGGTCGCCGGATCAGCAGAAATTACCGGCACGGCGAGCACCAGCAGGTCGACCGGATCATGTGACAGAATGATCGCATGCGTGGCGTTATTGGCTTTCATCAGGGACACCAGCCGCTCGACAGCAGGATCGGAGCCGGCAGCCCCCCACGGCGCCTCGGGACGGCGCAATACCCGCCGCGTCGACAGGAAGGTTTGCAACAGCGGGGGATCGTAACCGGCCAGATCGCTCCCGCGATAGCGCCGGGCACTTTCGAACAGCGGATGACGCGCCAATTCGGCAATCAGTTCGTCGCGTGTCGAGGCCGTGGACGCTGCGACCGAGTTCAGGACCCCCGGCACCTGCGACTCGAACCAGGCGCGCAGTGTGTCGGTCATCAAGCCGATCGTCAGCACGCCGGAAATCGCGATGGCGCAGAACCGCATGACCTGCGCCGCATCGACGTCGGGCGATACGCAGGCGGCGGCCGCGCCGAGCAGCGCGGCGCTCAGCAAACGCAGCGCCGTCAACAGAATGCCTTGCCGCCGCGTCTCATCGCCGCCGCCCGCAATCAGGACCGCAGTGACCACCAGCAACGCGCCGAGC
Organism: Bradyrhizobium sp.; assembly: GCA_036565985.1. Classification (GTDB taxonomy): domain Bacteria; phylum Pseudomonadota; class Alphaproteobacteria; order Rhizobiales; family Xanthobacteraceae; genus Bradyrhizobium. The sequence goes on along the minus strand of DATCXE010000317.1, from coordinate 9,113 downwards.
GCGCCGAGCCGGACCGGAATATCGGGTGCAAACGCCCGGAAATCGGTGACGATAAACGGGATCACCAGCATCGCGCCGACCGCAAGCCGGTCAATGCTGCGATTCTCGGAAGGCATCAGCGTGTTGCGGTTCCGCGTCGCCAGCAACCATGCACAGGTCGCAAACCCCGCGAGCTGAAACAACGATAGTGCGATCGAGTGAGGCGTCGCATAATTCTCCTGTCCGATGATGCTGCCAATGCCCAGCAGAACTGCACCGGCTAACGCCACGATCTTGATCGCCCTCGGCGCATGACGTCGCAGAATGCCCTCGGTGACGATCAACGCTCCGAGCGGCACTGTGGCTGCCGGAATCAGCGACAGGCGGTCCAGCCAAACGCTGCCGGTCCACCACGCGACGCCTCGCGTCAGAAACAACACCGCTGCAATGCCGAGCAGGACAAGAAGGCGCTGGGTGAGCGGGCTTCTCGGATCGCGCCGATGGAGCGCGTACATGGCCACGCCGAGGCCGATGGCGCCGCAGAGATTGACGATGGAATCGGCGATCACGCCCGATGTCATTCCGCCCGATATCATCGGCCGCTCCCTCGCCATGGCCGAAGGGAGCCGAACGGGCGGGCATCGTCGAACCAGTGCACGACGGGAAGGATCAGCCGCTGCAACGCCAGGACGGCGGAGGCGGCAAGCAGCGCCGGCATCGAGCCTGCCGGCACGTCGCGCTGCAGATAGCGGCGGGCGCCGGCGAGATCGATGCGGCCGAGCTGAAGCAGATCGTCGCCCCTGACGTAATCGAGTTCGCGGGCGCAGAACGCGTTGTACTGCTCGTCGCGATGTTTTGGCGCGGCGTCATAGGTCTTCTTCAGCGCGTCCGATCCACCGGTATAGGCATCGGTGATGACGAAGCGCGTTTCGTCGAAACCGGCCTCGCCGCCGACGCCGAACACCGCGCGATGCTCACGCATGATCCCGCGTGCCAGTTGCAGATGGGCGAAGCTCTGACGTGCGCCGGCATGCGTCGACGGGAATACATCCGAGAAGGTGTCGCAGACCATGCCGAACACCGCCGGCACCTGCGTCACGTTCGAGATCCATTTCGGGCGCAGACCGTCGCGCGCAAACAACACCAGCGTGGTCAGGCCGTACAGAACCCAGGACAACCCCTGCCCCTGCGCGTCAGGATCGATCATGACGAGACCGAGATGGGTGACCTGTTCGGGTTCGCCGTCGAGTTCGACCGACATCACCGACAGCGCATTGAAGGCGATCGGGCGTCCGGTCGCCTCATCGGAGATCAGCGTCACGATGGCGCGTGCGAGGCGCTCGCGCTCGCCGGAGAAGATGCCGTAGGTGAGGCTGCCGGCGGGCAGCGTCTTGCCGGCGACGGTGCGCAAATCCGCGACCAGCTGGTCGAGATCCGGTTGCGACAGCGAGCGCCCCGGACTTTCGACGATCCGCGTCCGCAGGCCCGCATGGGTGCGCAAGGTGAAATCGATGGCGGGTTTGCGGAATGCTTTGAGCCAGAACGCACCGTAGTTGCGCAGGCGCCCGGCCGCAGAGCGGACCTGCGCGAGGCCATGACCGATCGCCGAATTGCCGCTCCAGAAAGACGCCATGCCACCTGCCCGCACTCGATCCTGACTGTGCGCCAAGGCAACTAACGGGCCCGTTAAGGAGCCATGACTGCGGCAGGCTGCGGTTGCGGAAGGGTAAACGATGCGTTGGCGACGTCAAACATCCTGCCGGACAAGCGAACGGCGGATGCCGAGACATCCGCCGCCCACCGTCGCCAGCCACCGCGGACAGGTTACGCGGTCTTGGTAACTTCAGCATCGCTCCGCCTTCGCGTCTTCGATGCATCCGCCCGAAACTTCTACGCCCGCACTAGTTAAGGAGAGATGATCACGGCACCCTTAGGTTGTTGCAGCGTCAATGATGAATTGTGCGGCAACGTCAAATAATTCATGACAGCGAACCGCGGAGGCTTGCCGGATTGGCGACATGCACTCTATGATTGTGAAAACAGCGAGCACACGCCTGTGCTCAGTGCGCCAATTGCTGCGACGGGCATCAGCAAGAGCAGCGACGGGGCATCGTTGCATCCGAGCACGAATCCCAGTGAGACACTCAACCCGACGGCAACCATCGCTCCGATGAGGGTGGTAAGGATCACCCTTGGGAAGACAGGCAGAACGTAAGCCAGAAGTCCGTCAACGATTCCGGCGATCGGAAATACAATCAGGCTGAAGAAGAACACGATCACGATGCCGATCCCGACGTCGGCAGGGTATCCCCCGTCCGCAACAGCCTTCATCGACAAGGTTGCAAGAAGTCCGAATACCGGACCCAGCCATGCGAACACGAGCGCTCTTCGCAGCCCCGGCGAAATCGGGGGCCTGCAGCGATCATCACTTGGAACAGGATATGCCAAGGACATGGATGTCTCCCTTTCGTCTTGCTCCGCTTCGTAACGCGCAATCACAGTTCAACGGCACACAACGGATGCAACGCAGCTCAGGCAGTTCGTTCTTCGTGGCCGGGCTGGACGACGACAGGCCGTCGCCGGTTGTCACGATCGTTCGACAGCAACGAGCACACGCCCATCGGCAGCAGCAGGAAAAGACCGGCGCCGATGACATCGTCTATGGCGCTCGACATCGACGTCGCTTCCGGAAACACCGCCGAAAGCACGGCGAGTACGAAGACGACGGAAATTATCGTGCTGATCGCCGCGGTGAGCGGTGCCCTCAGGAGGGCTGGCAAGGATCGTGCAAGACGGCGATCCAGGAGTCCGGCGACCACCGATACAGGCAATGTGAGCACCGTTACGAGATATCCGATGAAGACGACGGGGATGCTCAGCGCGAGGTCCGTAACCAACCAGACCTCGAACGTGACCAGCGCGGGGCCCAGCAGCGGGAACACCAAAGCTCTGTTCATCGAAGTCGATCCTTGCCCGAGACTTCCAGCACGAGGCCGATCTGAAGGACGGCGGAACGTCCGCCGCCCTTCTGTCGCATGATCGGCCTTACGCGGCCCGCACGCCGCGTTCGACTTCCATCAGCAGCCGTTCTGCCTTGGCGTCTTCGATGCGATTCACCAGCTTGTCGCCTTCGTGCATGTCGCGCATGGTCTTCGTCATCGTGATGCAGGACTGCACGACCATCAGAAAGCCCATCGCGAGATATCCCTTCAGCGCGAGTTCGATCGGCAGAAAGAAGATGCCGGCGCCGACCATGAACGCCGATGCGGCGAACGAGATGTAGGTGAAGGTGATCCAGGCGGGACTGTGGAGGTTGGCGTTCTGGTTCATGATGGTCTCCTGTTGCTACGGGTTAAATCGAAAGGATTCAGTTTCAGGCAGCTTGCGTGCGTTTGGCGGTCAACCGCGCGAGCACGTCGTCCGCGGTTGTTTTCAGTCGCGGCCCAAAGCCCTGTTCGGCGAGCCTTTCCGCAGTCGCCAGCGGTCCGCTGGCGGCATCGAGTTCGCTGAACGCCTCGTCGGCGGCCTGGGCTTCCATCTGCCGTTCGCGAAGACGCTTCAGCGTGTTCTCCGCTTCCGGCAGCGTGGATTCGTAGGGGCGTGCGGCTTCGACACCGCCGCGGCGCATGGCGCGAACCGCTTCCGAGGCGCGCGCAATGCGGCGGCCGCGATCGAGCTCGGTGATCCGCGCTTCCGCGCCGGCGACCTGGCGCTTCATGCGGGTGATTTCAGACGCGAACAGCGTGCGCGCCGTCATCGCGGCGTCGCGGTCGGCCTCGAGATTGGCGATCGCCTGCGCGGCCTCGCGGGCGAGATCTTCCCGTCCGCCATCGAGGGCGGCGGTGGCGCGGACCTCCAGATCGGCGATGCGGGCGTTGGTGGCATCGAGACGGCGTCCCTCGTGCTGGTCGCCGGCAATCGCCAGCGCCAGCGTGCGCTTGGAGCGCTCCACGGCGGCGGCCGCATCGCGCATCTGCTGGTCGAGAATGAGCAGCGCCGAGCGGTCTTCCAGTTCTTCCCCCGCTGCAGCCACGCTGCCCCGGAAGAGCGTCAAAACAGTTTTGAACATTGGTGGCTCCCTGTGTTATGAGCAATGCTCATGAATTGACCGTAACACATCTTGAGCATTGCTCAAGAATTATTTTGAGCGTTGCTCAGGAAACACAAAGATGTCCAAGGTATTGGAAAGACGGACCAAACTTCGGGAATCCCTGATCCAAGCGGGGGAGCGACGGATTGCCGCAGGGGGGCTGGCGAGCCTGAAAACCCGCGATCTGGCGCGGGATATCAGCGTCGCCAACGGCGCGGTCTACAATCTCGTCGACGATATGGACGAACTGATCCTGCGGGTGGGATCGCACACGCTGGCGCGGCTCGACGCTGCGCTATCAGCCGCTGAAAGCGACGGCCCCTCCTCCCCCCGCGAGAGGCTGGTGCGCATCGCTGTCGCCTATTGCGACTTCGCCGCCGAAAATCTCGAACTGTGGCGCGCGCTGTTCGAACACCGGATGGCGCCGGGCAAGCCTGTTCCGGAATGGGCGGTCAGCGAACAGATGAATCTGTTCCGCCACATCTACCAGCCGCTTGCCGCGCTGTTTCCCGAGCGTTCGCCCGCGGAGTTGGGCGTGATGGCGCGCAGTCTTTTCTCCGCGGTGCACGGCATGGTGCTGCTGGGCCTCGAGCAGAAACTGATCGCGGTGCCGATCGAAGCGCTGCGCCACGAGATTGCGACCATCGTGCGGGCGATGGTCGATGGGTTGACCGGGAAGAACGGCTAGGTCCGGAGGACCAGCCGTCCCTCGCACGTGCTTCGAAAGAAGCTCAGACGGTCAGGACCGTCGAGCCCGTGGTCTTGCGCGCGGCGAGATCGGCGTGGGCCTTTGCCGCGTCCTTGAGCGGATAGGTCTGGTGCACCTCGATCTTGACCGCGCCTGATTTCACGACATCGAACAATTCGTTCGCCATGGCGACGAGGTTGTCGCGCCTGGCGGCATAGGTGTTGAGTGTCGGGCGGGTGACGTACAACGATCCCTTCTGCGCCAAGAGGCCGAGATTGAGCGGATCGACGCCGCCGGAAGATTGCCCGAACAGTGCCGCGACACCGAGCGGTGCCAAACAATCCAGCGATTTGAGGAACGTGTCCTTGCCGACGGAATCGTAGACCACAGGCACCTTCTTGCCGGCGGTGATCTCATCGACGCGTTTGACGAAGTCCTCGCGCGTGTAAACGATCGCGTGCGCACAGCCATGGGCCTTCGCGAGCTTTGCCTTCTCGTCGCTGCCGACGGTGCCGATGACGGTGGCGCCGAGATGCTTGGCCCACTGGCTGAGGATGAGGCCGACGCCACCGGCCGCGGCGTGCAGGAGAATGGTGTCACCGGATTTGACCCGATAGGTCTGGCGGATCAGGTATTGCGTGGTCAGGCCCTTCAGCATCATGGCGGCGGCGGTCTTGTCGTCGATCCCGTCAGGCAGCTTGAGCAGGCGATCGGCCGGAATCAGCCGCGCTTCGGCATAGGCCCCGATCGGCGCATTGCCGTAAGCGATGCGATCGCCCGGCTTCAGATCGGTGACGCCAGAGCCTACTTCCTCGACCACGCCGGCCGCCTCGCCGCCGAGCCCGCTCGGCAACTGCGCGGGATAAACGCCGGAGCGGTTGTAGATGTCGACGAAGTTCAGGCCGACCGCGGTGTGGCGGATGCGCGCCTCGCCGGGACCGGGCTTTCCGACCGCAACTTCCTCCCAGACCAGTACTTCGGGACCGCCGGTCCTGTGAAAGCGAATGGCGTGCGTCATGGAGTGCTCCTTGGTGAGATAAGGGGGACGCTTCGTAGCAGGACCGGCCGGCGCGGTCGCCTCACGTCTCGATGATGACGTAGCTGTCTTCGACATGCACCGGGAAGGTCTCGGCCACATACGGCCCCTTCTGCAGGTCCTCGCCGCTCTCGACCGCGACGGGATAGGAACGGACTTTTACCCGCTTCGGATCGAACCAGGACTGGCCGTTGCGCATGTCGAATTCCCAGCCGTGCCACGGGCAGCGCAGCAGCTCGCCGACGCGCGAACGTTCGTAGACGCCCGGCTCCGGCGAGGTCAGCCGCGCGACGCAGGCGGCCTTTTCCAGCGGCGCGCCCTCATGCGGACAGCGATTGAGCAGCGCGAAGAACTCGCCGTTGACATGGAACACGACGATGTCGCGGCCTTCGACGCCGAAGACCTTGTTGCCGCCGGGCGGGATATCTGACGTACGGGCGACGATATGACGGGCCATGTTGTCCTTCGTCGTTCAGAACTTGTAGACCGAACGCGCATTGCCGTTGAAAATTTTTCGGCGCTCGGCCTCCGTCAGCGGCGTCTTGAAGGCGTAGCGCGGATCGTCGAAATCCCAGTGCGGATAGTCCGACGAGAACAGCAGGCGATCGACGCCGACCCACTCGATCAGCGAGCGCAGGTGCTTGCCCTCATCGGGCTCGTCGATCGGCTGCGTCGTGAACCAGAAATGCTCCTTCACATACTCCGATGGCTTTCGCTTCAGATGCGGCACCTCGCTGCGGAACGCCTCGAAATGCCGGTCCATCCGCCACGTCGTCGACGGGATCCAGCCGAAGCCGCCCTCGATGAAGACGATCTTCAGGTTCGGGAAGCGTTCGGGAACGCCTTCGAGCACGAGACTGGTGAGCTGCGCCGCCATGGTGTGCGCGTTGGATTGATGCTCCTCGACATAATAGGACGGCCAGCCGCCGCCGGTCGGCGCGTGTCCGCCATAGCCGCCGACGTGAATGCCGAGCGGCAGGCCGAGTTCCTGCGCGCGCGCATAAATCGGCCAGTAGCGGCGCCGCCCGAGCGGCTCGTTGGCGCGCGGGCAGACATTGATCTGGACGTAGCGGCCGATTTTCGCGCAGCGCTCGATCTCGGCGATCGCGAGCTGCGTATCGTCCTGGCCGGCGAGGATCGAAGCCTTCAGCCGCGGATCGCGATCGGACCAGAACCAGAGCTGCCAGTCGTTGATGGCGCGCTGGATCGCGGCGCCGAATTCGAGGTTCTGCTGCGAGAAGATGAAGAGGTCGAGCACCTGCAGAATACCGTACTCGATATCGAGCGGATCGAGATGCTGCTTGCGCATGAAATCGAGATCCGAACCGGGCGGCCCGCCGGTCGGCGGCCACGCATCGCGGCGCGCGACCAGCGGCGAGGAGCGCGGATATGGCGTGGTGCCGATATAGGGCGTGCGCAAATGGCTGCCATAGGTGCGCAGATGCTCCTGGCAGCGCTTTGGCATGAACTGTTCGATATCGGCATGCGCGTGAATGCTTGGGTGCACGTCGCAATCGATGATCCGCAGCCGGCTTTTGGCGGCGGCTTCCTCGGCGAGGATGGGGCGGTCGATGACATCACTCATGCGATCCTCCTTGATAAGACTCTTTGTTGGAGCATGATCTTTTCGGAAAACCGGTTCCCACTTTTCCGGATCATGCTCTACTCAAGCGGCGAGCTTCAGCCGCGGAAACGTTTCGAGCGGGTTGTCCGCGTACATGCGCGAGACGATGCTGGCCGGCAGATGCGGCGGCATCGGATCGTCGCCGTCGAACTGCCAGTGCGGAAAGTCGGACGCGAACAGGAACATCCTGTCGGAGCCGATCTGCTCGATCACGTCGGCAACGCCTGCCGCATCCGGCGGACCGTCGAACGGCTGCATGGTGACGCGGATATGGTCGCGGATGATCGACGCCGGCTCGCGCTCGACCCAGGGCACTTCGACGCGAACACCGCACCATGTCTTGTTGGCGCGCCACATGAAGGCCGGCAGCCAGCTCACGCCCGATTCCATCAGCACGACTTTCAGCCCGGGGAATTTGCCGAACACGCCTTCATAGACCAGGCTCAGTATCTGGGCCTGGAACGCCTGAGCTTCGGCGAGATAGTATTCGTAGCGATAGGACGGCCAGCCGATCGAACTCGGCGCGGTGCGATAGGCGCTGCCGGCGTGGATCGCAACCGGCAATTTGTGTTTCTCGGCTGCCTGCCAGACCGGCCAGAAGTGCCGCTTGCCGAGCAGCAGATCGCCCTGCGCCAGCACCAGCACCGAGACGAAGCGGTTGTCGGCGGCGCGGCGCTCGATTTCCTCCACCGCGAGATCCGGCGCCTGCATCGGCACCACGATCGAGGCGGAGAGCCGCGGATCCTTTGCAAGCCACTCGGCCGCGATCCAGTCGTTGATCGCCTTGCAGAAACCCGCCGCCATATAGGGATCGAACACCGCCTGCGCGCCGTAGACCACGTTGCAGATCGCGTGGCTGGCGCCGAGCTGGTCGAACGCGCCGCGCTGCACCATCGCAAGCTCGCTGCCCGGTTTGCCATGCGCCGGCCGCCAGTCGGCGCGGCCGGAGAACGGCATGTTCGGCGGATAGGAGTTGAGATCGAGACCATCGATGGCGCGGCTGACCACCTGCTCTTTCCAGTGGTCATCGAGATAGGGGAGCAGCGTGGTGCGGGTTCCGCCCACCGCGGGATGGATGTCGCAGTCGATCCGCGTGGCCGCCATGGAGGTTCCTCGGATATTTTGTTCGATGCGATCTTTGCGTCGCACCGGCAAATGTGCCGCCGATGCGGGGGGCGTGCAAGCGCTTTACTGGAGGGCCGCCCTGCCCTGGATGCACGCCGCGTTACCCTTCTCCCCTTGTGAGAAGGGAAGAGTCAGCGGCGCAATTGACAGGCAAATCGAACACCATCCAAATAACGCGATGTGTCCGAACTTTGGGGGAGACCAACATGAAATCCGGCAGGCTGGCGGTTCTCGCCGTCTCGCTCGTTACCACCGCGGCGTCCACCGCATCGGCTGCCCCGGCAACAGCCAACGGACCCGCGGCGCTGGCGCTGGCCGGCGTCGTCGCGCTCTATTCGCCGCTGCTGACGGCGGACGAACGCGAAGCCGTCAGCGCCTTGTTCGTCGGGCAGAGCGGCGTGCGTTACGCCAGGAAGATTTCGGTCACCGCCGACAAGATCGTCTGCAGGGTCAGCAATGTCGATATCACCGCACGCTCCTGCGAGTTGACCTTCAAGGGCAGCAAGCAGACCATAACCGGACGCCGCGCCAGCGAAATCTTTGCCACCGAAGCCATGGCCGGCGTGCCGTC
>DATCXE010000304.1:0-4044 GCA_036565985.1 Bradyrhizobium sp. | reverse complement strand
CAGGTGTTTTGGCGCGCCGGCCTGGCATATCCTGTGGAAGCACGTGCTGCCGAACGCGCTGCAGCCTGTCATCGTGCAGGTGACGCTGCTGCTGGCGGCGGCGCTGCTGGGGGAAGCCAGCCTCAGCTTCCTCGGCCTCGGTATCCAGCCACCGAACCCGAGCTGGGGCGCCATGCTGGCCCGCGCCTACCAGTACATGGAGATCGCGCCGGAGCAGATGTACGCGCCGGGGCATGCCATTCTGGTGGTGTCGTTGGCATTCAATGCGCTTGGCGAATCCCTGCGCATCGTGCTCGATCCCACCATGAGAGACCGCTAAACAGGTAGTGCAATGTCTTTCCACAAATTGCTGATCGCCAACCGTGGCGAGGTCGCCATCCGCATCGCGCGCGCCGCCGGGGACGCTGGCCTCGCCACCGTCGCGATCTATTCCGCCGACGATGCGCAATCGATGCATGCCCGTGCCGCCGACGCCGCCCACGAGATCCCGGGTCGCGGCGCGCGGGCCTATCTCGACATCGAGGCCGTGATCGCGGCGGCCAAGGCCACCGAATGCGACGCGGTGCATCCGGGCTATGGCTTCCTCAGCGAGAATTCCACGCTTGCCCGGCGCTGCGTCGAGGAAGGCATCGTCTTCGTCGGTCCGTCCGCGGAGGCGCTCGACCTGTTCGGCGACAAGGCCCAGGCCAAGGCGCTCGCAAAGCAATGCGGCGTACCCATCATCGACGGTACCAGCGGGCCGACCAGCCTGGAGGAGGCGAAGGCCTTTTTCGATTCACTGGGCCCCGGCGGGGCCGTGATGATCAAGGCCATTGCCGGCGGCGGCGGGCGCGGCATGCGCATCGTCGACGACGCCGCCAGGCTCGAGGAGGCCTATGCTCGCTGCCAGTCCGAGGCCATGGCCGCCTTCGGCAGCGACGGCGTCTACGTCGAGCGCCTGATCCGCAACGCCCGCCACATCGAAGTGCAGATCATCTGCGACCACCATGGCGCCATCAGCCATCTCTGGGAGCGCGAATGCACCATCCAGCGCCGCAACCAGAAGCTCATCGAGGTCGCGCCGAGCCCGTCGCTGAGCGACGCCTTGCGCGCGCGTATCATCGAAGCCGCCAAGGAACTGGCGGCGACCGCGAATTACGCCAATCTCGGCACGTTCGAATTCCTGGTCGATAACGAGCAGATGAACGACAAGGCCAGCGATCAGGCGTTCGCCTTCATCGAGGCCAATCCGCGGCTTCAGGTCGAGCACACCGTCACCGAGGAGGTGCTGGGTCTCGATCTGGTGCAGTCGCAACTCGCGGTCGCGGCCGGCGCCACGCTGGGTTCGCTCGGCCTGGCGCAAGGCTATATCCCGAAGCCGCGCGGCTTTGCGATGCAGCTTCGTGTCAACATGGAGGTGATGGACGAGAGCGGCGGGACCCGGCCGACCGGCGGAACGCTGGCGTTGTTCGACCTGCCGTCCGGCCCAGGCGTTCGCGTTGATACCTTTGGGTATTCCGGCTATCGGACCAGCGCCGCCTTCGACTCGCTGCTCGCCAAGGTGATCGTGCATTCGGCTGGCGGTGATTGGACTGACGTCGTGCACAAGGCCTCGCGTACCCTGCGTGAGTTCCGGATCGGGGGTGTTGCCACCAACATTCCCTTCCTCGCGGCGATCCTGGCACATCCGGATTTCGTCGAGAACCGTCTTAGCACCGGCTTCATCGATACCCATGTTGCGGCCCTGGTCGGCGAAGCCCAGCTGGCGGCCGAGATGGCGCTGATCGAATCCAGCATGGCCGCTGACGACAGCGCGACCGCAGCCGAGACATCAATGGCCGAGGCACCGGTTGCGGGTCCGGCAGGTTCGATGCCGGTTCCCGCTCCGCTGCAGGGCACCATCGTCGCGGTCGATGTCAGGGAAGGGGACCTCGTTCGTCCCGGCCAGCAGATCGCCGTGCTCGAATCCATGAAGATGGAGCATCTGGTGACCGCGCCGCATGGCGGCAGGGTGACCAAGGTCGCGGCCGAAGCCGGCGTAACGCTGATGCAGGACGAGGCGATCCTCTATCTCGAACCGGCCGAGATCGAAGCCCATGACGAGGCCGAGGAAGAGGAATTCGATCTCGATCACATCCGTCCTGATCTCGCCGAACTGATCGAGCGCCATGCGATCACGCTGGATGAAAACCGTCCGGCCTCGGTCGAGCGGCGGCGCAAGACCAACCAACGCACCGCGCGCGAGAATATCGCGCACCTCGTCGATGAAGGTTCGTTCGTCGAATATGGCTCGCTGGCGATTGCCGCCCAGCGGCGGCGACGCAAGGTCGATGACCTCATCCGCAACACCCCGGCCGACGGCCTGATCTCCGGCGTGGCCACGGTTAATGCCAGGAAGTTCGGCGCGGACGCCGCTCGCTGCATGGTGATTTCCTACGACTACACCGTGCTTGCGGGCACGCAAGGTCACATGAACCACAAGAAGATCGACCGCATGCTCAGCCTGACGGAGCAGTGGCGGTTGCCTTTGGTGTTCTATGCCGAGGGCGGTGGCGGCCGTCCCGGCGATACCGACCGCCTCGGCATGACCGGCCTCGACGGGCCGTCCTTCGTGCAGTTCGCAAAGCTCTCCGGCCTCGTGCCGGTCGTCGGCGTCGTGTCCGGCTATTGCTTCGCTGGCAACGCCGCGATGCTCGGTTGCTGCGACGTCATCATCGCCACGAAAAACGCTTCGATCGGCATGGGCGGGCCTGCGATGATCGAGGGCGGCGGCCTCGGCGTCTATCATCCGGCCGAAGTGGGACCGGTGTCGTTCCAGTCGCCGAACGGCGTGATCGACATTCTGGTCGAGGATGAGGCGGAAGCGACAGCGGCGGCGCAGAAATATCTGTCGTATTTCCAGGGCGCGGTCACTGAGTGGAAGGCGCCGGACCAGCGCTTGCTGCGGCGGGCAATCCCCGAAAATCGCCTGCGGGTCTACGATATCCGAAGCGTCATCGATCTTCTCGCCGACGAGGGGTCGGTGCTGGAAATCCGCCGGGATTTCGGCGTCGGCATGATCACCGCGTTCATCCGCATCGAAGGCAAGCCGTTCGGCCTGATCGCCAACAACCCGAAGCATCTAGGCGGCGCGATCGATGCGCCGGCCGGCGACAAGGCCGCACGCTTCCTGCAGCTCTGCGACGCCTTCGACATCCCGATCCTGTCGCTGTGCGATACGCCGGGCTTCATGGTCGGTCCCGAGGCGGAAAAGACCGCGATCGTCCGCCACGTCGCGCGCATGTTCGTCACTGGCGCCAGCCTCACGGTGCCGCTGTTCGGCGTCGTGCTGCGCAAGGGCTATGGTCTAGGCGCGCAGGCCATGATCGGCGGCGGCTTCCACGCCTCGTTCTTCACGGTGGCCTGGCCGACCGGCGAGTTCGGCGGCATGGGGCTGGAAGGTTATGTCCGCCTCGGCTTCCGCAAGGAGATGGAAGCGATCGAGGATCCGGACGAGCGCGAGAACTACTACAAGGCCAAGGTCGCCGAACTCTATGCCAACGGCAAGGCGGTCTCGATCGCCTCGGTGCTCGAAATCGACGAAGTCATCGATCCCGCCGCCACGCGACACTGGATCATGTCCGGCCTGCGCTCGGTGCCGAAGCCGGAGCCGCGCACGACGAAAAAGCGGCCGTGCATCGATGCGTGGTAGTACATCGTCGTCCCGTGCGACAACGGCCGTCATTGCGAGCGGAGCGAAGCAATCCATAGCTCCGCTTGCTGAAGCATGGATTGCTTCGCTTCGCTCGCAATGACGAAGAGACGTTTTCACTGCGACAAATCAACTCGACGGGCAAATCGCCAAAAGTCTGTCCATCCCTTCACACAAAAATATTCCACTCGCGTCGTCGGGCAAATCACTGATTTAATTCCGCGCGTCTCACCCGTTACGAGGGGCGGCTCGCGATCGTCACGAACGCGCGGTGAGATGCGGTGGACGCGGATGCCATGACTGACGAGTGTGGCACGATGCGTACGGCGAAGTCGTGTGGTCCTGACGCCGCGGTGCTGGCGTCAAGTTCTTTG
>DATCXE010000256.1:0-3913 GCA_036565985.1 Bradyrhizobium sp. | reverse complement strand
CGCTGCATGGTCCAGTCGGAGGCGGTCATGCCTCCATCGACGCGCAGCACATTGGCGGCCTTCTCTCCGGGCCAGTCGGCGCGCATCGCTTCGCGAAGGTCGTAGGTCTGGTAGCAGACGCTCTCCAGCGCGGCATGCGCCAGTTCGGCCGGGCCGGTGTTGCGGGTGAGGCCGAACAGCGCGCCGCGCACGCGCGGATTCCAGTAGGGCGCGCCGAGGCCGACGAAGGCCGGGACCAGGTAGACGCTCTGCATCGAGTCGGACTTGTCGGCGAGCGGGCCGGTCTCGGACGCCTGCCTGATGATGCCGAGCCCGTCGCGCAGCCACTGCACCGCCGAGCCTGCGACGAAGATCGAACCTTCCAGCGCGTAGGTGCGCTTGCCGTTGAGCTGATAGGCGATGGTGGTGAGCAGCTTGTTCTTCGAGGCCACCGGCGTGGTGCCGGTGTTCAGGAGAGCAAAGCAGCCGGTGCCGTAGGTCGACTTGATCATGCCGGGCTCGAAGCAGGCCTGGCCGATGGTGGCGGCCTGCTGATCGCCGGCGATGCCGGATATGGCGATTGCACCGCCGAACAGGCTCTCCTCGCTCTCGCCGAATTTTGCGGAGGAGTCCCTCACTTCGGGAAGCATCGATCTCGGGACGCGCAACAGCTTCAGCAGATCGTCGTCCCACGCGCCGGTGTGGATGTTGAACAGCAGCGTGCGCGAGGCGTTGGTGGCGTCGGTCGCATGCACACGGCCGCCGGTCAGCCGCCAAAGCAGATAGCAATCGACGGTGCCGAACATCAGTTCGCCGCGACCTGCGCGTTCGCGCGCGCCCGGCACGTGGTCGAGGATCCAGGCCACTTTCGTTCCGGAGAAATAGGGATCGATGATCAGGCCGGTCTTCGCCGAAATCGCCGGCTCGTGGCCTTCGGCCTTCAGTCTGGCGCAGATATCGGCGGTGCGGCGGTCCTGCCAGACGATGGCGCGGTGCACGGCCTTGCCGGTGGCGCGGTCCCACACCACGGTGGTCTCGCGCTGGTTGGTGATCCCGATCGCGGCGATGTCCTTTGCTTTCAGGCCTGCCTTTTCCAGCGCCTCGCGGCAGACCCTGACCGTCGAGGTCCAGATGTCCTCCGGTTCGTGCTCGACCCAGCCGGAGGCTGGAAAATGCTGCTGGAATTCCTGCTGCGCCGTGGCGGCGACGGAGATGTCGCTGCGAAACACGATGGCGCGCGAGGACGTGGTGCCCTGATCGATGGCCAGCACAAAGGACATGGCGTTGCTTCCCCGGGAGGTTTGTCGGTTGGGGAGAGGCAATCCGATTGGGCGGCGGAGGTCAAGTTGGAGCGAGCGCCGCCTTCCTCACCTCGCCCCGCTTGCGGGGAGAGGTCGGAGACAACGCGTCAGCGATGTCTCCGGGTGAGGGGGTACCGGACTAACGCCGGGCTCGACTCGCTGAGAGAGCCCCTCACCCCGACCCTCTCCCCGCAAGAGCGGGGCGAGGGAGAAGCATCACGTCGCGGCCGTCGTCACGCCGCCGTCGACCACGATCGTTTGGCCGGTCATGAAGGTCGAGGCGTCGGAGGCGAGATAGGCCACGGCACCTGCGATTTCTTCGGGCTCGCCGATGCGGCGCAGCGGTGAGCCTGATGTGCGGCGCTTGAGGTTTTCCGGATCCTCCCACAGCGCACGGGCGAAATCGGTCTTGACCAGGCCCGGCGCCACGCAGTTGACGCGGACGCCCTTCGGGCCCCATTCACCGGCGAGGCTGCGGCACAGCGCGAAATCCGCGGCTTTCGAGATGCCGTAGGCGCCGATCACGGTGGAGCCGCGCAGGCCGCCGATGGAGGAGATGATCACCACCGAGCCGTTGCCGCGCTCGGCCATCTGCGGGATCGCGAGCGCGCAGAGCCAGATGTTGCTCTTGACGTTGGAGCCCATGATCTTGTCGAAGGCTTCGTCCTTGATGTCGAGCAGCGGGCCGTAATAGGGATTCACCGCGGCGTTGCAGACGAGGATGTCGACCTTGCCGTAATGCTTCGTGGTGCCCGAGATCAGCGCCTCGACTTCCTCGCGGCGCGAGATGTTGCAGGGAATGACGTGGGCATCGCCACCGGCCTTCTTGATACCTTCGGCCACTTCCTGACAGGCGTCCGCCTTGCGACTGGAGATCACGACCTTTGCGCCGAGCTTGGCCAGCAGTTCGGCGGAAGAACGGCCGATGCCGCGGCTGGAGCCGGTGATGACGGCGACCTTTCCGGTGAGATCGAACGGGGTGTTTTTCATTGTTGTTTGTTCCCTGGTAACTTCCCGTCATTCCGGGGCGCGACGAAGTCGCGAACCCGGAATCCATCGGGCCACTGCGCAAGCTCTGAGATGGATTCCGGGCTCATCGCTTCGCGATGCCCCGGAATGACGGTGAGCGTGTGGCTTACACCAATCCGCCCGCGTCCGTGACGCGGCGGAGGTGGTAATCGGTATCGCCAAACGTATTTTCGATCATGGTCAGCCGCTTGAAGTAGTGGCCGATCTTGGCTTCCTGGGTCATGCCGATGCCGCCGTGCAGCTGGATCGACTGCTGGCCGATGAACTTGCCTGACTTGCCGATCTGCACCTTGGCGGCGGCCACTGCAGTGGCGCGGTCCGTGGCGCTCTCGAAATCGGCCGCCATGGTCGCGAACATCGACATGCTGCGGGCCTGTTCGAGCGCGACGAACATGTCGGCGGCGCGGTGTTGCAGGGTCTGGAACGTGCCGATCGCGACCCCGAACTGCTTGCGGGTCTTCAGATACTCGACGGTGGACTTAAGCGACTCATCCATCGCGCCGACCGCTTCCGCGCACATCGCGGTGCGGGCCTCGTCCACCACGCGCTCGATCAGCGGTAGAGCGTTCTCGGGATCGCCGATCGCAGCATCCGCGCCGACCTCGACGCCGGTCAGGGTAATGTCGGCGGCATGCAGCCCGTCCTGGGTCGGATAGCCCTTGCGGGTGACACCCTTGGCGTTCGCGGGCACCAAAAACACGCCGATGCCGCTCTTGTCGCGCTGCGCGCCCTTGGTGCGTGCGGTCACGATCAGGGTGTCGGCGTTCTCGCCGTTCAGCGCGACGAATTTCTCGCCGTCGATGATCCAGCCTGCGCCTTTCTTCTTGGCGGTGGTGGAAACATCCGACAGATCGTAGCGCGAGTTCTTCTCGAGCTGCGCAAACGCAAAGGTCTTGCTACCGTCGATGATGCCGGGAATGTGCGCGGCCTTCTGCTCGGCCGAGCCGCCGTGGCGCAGGAAGCCGCCGGCGATCACCACCGTCGCCAGATATGGCTCCAGCACCAGCGCCTTGCCGAGCGCTTCCATCACGATCATGGTTTCGACCGCGCCGGCGCCAATGCCGCCATCGGCTTCCGCGAACGGCAGGCCCAACAGGCCCTGCTCGGCAAGCTTGTTCCAGACGGCCTTGCTCCAGCCGCCCTTCTCCTTCTGGTACTTCTTGCGCGCATCGAAATCGTAGGAGTCGGTCAGCAGACCGTCGATGCTTTCCTTGAGGAGGCGCTGCTCCTCGGACAGATCAAAATCCATGTTCGTTACTCTCTCAAATCATGCCTGAGGCACGGATATCGACGAACCCGTAGGATGGGTAGAGCGAAGCGAAACCCATCGAACTGTTCGGCCTTGTTGCGATGGGTATCGCTTCGCTCCACCCATCCTACGAGCTTCCGGTCGTCATCCCCGCGAAGGCGGGGATCCAGTAATCACCGGCGCGTCGTAAGCCACGCCCGCCGCGGCGTACTGGGTCCCCCGCCTTCGCGGGGGACGACAGGTGGTGGTGGGGTTAAAGCCCCAGCACCGCCTTGGTGATGATGTTGCGCTGGATCTCGTTGGAGCCGCCGTAGATCGAGACCTTGCGGTTGTTGAAGTAGCTCGGCGCGATCTG
>DATCXE010000242.1:0-4914 GCA_036565985.1 Bradyrhizobium sp. | reverse complement strand
TCGAGACCATCGAGGCCGGAACGCGCTCGTTCCAGCCGATGAACATCAATTTCGGACTGTTCCCGCCGCTTGCCAGTGCGCCGACCAGGAAGCCTGACGGCACGAGGCTGCGCGGCAACGAGAAAACGGTCGCAAGGAAGCAGGCGCTCAGCGCCCGGGCGCTAGCCGATCTCGATCGCTGGATCGCCGATCATCTTCGTGTAGCGGCCGCGGCGTAACACCATGAGCTTGCCCAAGGACGATGCCGCCATTCTGTCGGCGCGCTGGAGCGAAGGCGTGCTGTTGAAGCGCGATGTGTTCTCGACCGTCGAACGCGGCCGTTTCCGTGACGAGGCCGGCGAGGTCGACGCGGTGCTGCGGCGGCTGGATCAAGTACCCGTTTGGTCATATCCGCTCGCCCGCCATCTGTTCGGCCGGGAGCGCCGCGCGCTCGCGCTGGCGCGCGATCTCGACGTCGGGCCGAAGCTGCTATGGGCCGGCCGGCAAGCGCTGGTGCGCGGCTTCATCGACGGGGTCGCGCTGCATCTGGCAAAGCCCCATGGCGATCTTGCCTATTTCCGCTCCGCCAAGCTCGCCTTGCGCAAGCTGCACCGCGCCGGCATTTGTCACAATGATCTTGCCAAGGAGCAGAACTGGCTCCGTGGCAGCGACGGCCGGGCTTATGTGACGGATTTTCAACTGGCCGCATGCTTCAAGACCCGCAGCCGGCTGTTCCGGATCGCCGCCTATGAGGATCTGCGGCATCTGCTCAAGCACAAGCGGAGCTACGCGGCGTCGGCGCTGACGCCGATGGAGCGCAAGATCCTCGCGCGCAAATCGTTCGTCGCCAGCCTCTGGCTGATGACCGGCAAGAAGGTCTACCAGGCGATCACCCGCGGCCTGTTCAACTTCACCGACCGCGAAGGCGGCGGCCGAAGGCTGGTCAATGATGCGCCGGTCCTGATCGATCTGATCCGGAAAAACCCCGAAGTGCGCGACACCGCGATCGTGGCGTTCGCCGACCGTCGAACCGGGGTCGGGCTCTATGCCTTCGTCGAGGCCGATGAGGTCGCGCTGGAGAAGCAGTTGCGCGGTGAACTGTCGTCGGCCAGGGGCGTCCGGCCGCCGGAGCATATTCAGGTGGTGCATGCGCTGCCCCGCGATGCCGCCGGCAAGCCACGCACGGAGATATTGCAGCTCGTCGCCATGAACCAGCTCGACCTGATCGAGCCGCTGATCACCAACGAGGCCGACCGGGCGTTCATGAAGGACATTCTGGAAAGCCGGAAGAATCTGCGCGACCGGTTCAATTTCGAGAGCAGCGAGTTGAATTCGCAGTAGATGCTCCGGCGTCATTGCGAGCGAAGCGACGCAATCCATTCTTTCTTTGTGCGGTGAGATGGATTGCTTCGCTTCGCTCGCAATGACGATCGTTGGAACGACGTTTGCTACCCGCCAAACTGGCGCGACCGCGACGCGCGCCACAGCGTCCACAGCGTGCTTAGCCGTGACCGCAGCTGCGGCACAAAGGGATCGGCATCCGCGCGCGACAGGCGCTGCAGATCGCGTCGAACCAGCGCGAGCGGCAGGAACACCGGCCGCACCTGCGGCGGGACGTGCGCGAGCAGGTCGACCGCGGTCGCAAGATGCTTGCGCGCCTCGCCGTTCAATTGGTCGATCGCCGCGCGCGTCCCCGGCGTCGGCTTGCCCGAATATACTTCCTCGATCCCGCTGCCGTGCTGCTGCAGCAGTTGCAGCGGCAGGAACAGCTGGCGCCGCGCGGCATCGAGCGGCAGCGATGCAATCACCTGCGCCATGCCCTGGGCGAGGCCGGCATGGCGCGCGAGATGATCGGCCGCCTCCGACGGCGGCGCCGCGATCCGGGCGCCGAGCGAGAACAACGCTGACGACGTGTCGGTCACATATCCTTCCAGCGCCGCCATCGACGGCATCGGATCGTTGTAGAGGTCGAACTGGTGCTCCTCGATCAGGCGCGACAGCGGTCCGACCGGCAGGCGGAAATCGCCGATCACGTGCAGGAGTTCCACCGCGACCGGATTGCCCTCGGCTTCGCCGTGGCGCGCGCCTTCCAGCATGTCGGTCCACCACTGCATCCGGATTTCGCCGGGCAGCGGCTGGCTGACCTGATCGCGCACGCGCGAGATCTCGACGTTGAAGGCGTAAACGGCCAGCAGCGCCCGGCGCTGGATCGCCGGCAGGAACAGCGTCGAGGCGTAGCGGGCAAAATCATGCGTGCGCACCAGGTCGGCGCAGAACGCAGCGGAATCCTTCGATGGCTCGCCCGCGCTCATGGCACCGCGATCAGCGCCGCCGCGACCCGCCGCCGCTCGCCGAGCATGATGTTGTAGGTACGGATGGCAGGCCCGGTCTGCATCGGGTCCAGCACCACCCTGACCGCCCGAAGCGCCTCCCTGAGGCCGCGCGGCGGCACCCAGACTTCCGTGCCGGTGCCGACGATCAGCGTGTCGATGGAGTTGGCGGCCTTGAAGACGCGATCAAGCGAATATTCGTCGATCTCCGTCAGCTTCGTCACCGGCCAGGCCCATATCCCCTGCGGCAGGCACAACAGCGAGCCGCGATGCGACATGTCGGCGAAGGCGAAGCCGCCCTTGCCGTAGGCTTCGATCGGCGCCGACCTCGGAAGATGCGGGGCGTCCGAGGAGCTGGTTGTTCGATTTGGCATGATCTTTTTCCGAAAACCGGTTCCCACTTTTCGGGATCATGCGGTCTACTTCTTCGCAGGCGGATCCGGCGCGTCGCGGTGCTCACCGACGCCGAGATAGATCAGGATCGGCGCGGCGATGAAGATCGAGGTGTAGGTGCCGACCAGCACCACGCCGAACATCATGACGGCCGTGAAGCTGTGGATCGCATGGCCTCCGAACAACAGCAGCGCCAGCAACGCCAGCGTCACGGTGACGTGGGTGATGATCGAGCGCGACAGTGTCGAATTGATGGATTCGTTGAGCAGTTGCGGCATCGGCATCTTCTTGTAGCGCCGCAGCATTTCGCGGATGCGGTCGTAGATCACGACCGTGTCGTTCAGGGAGTAGCCGAGAATCGTGAGCAGCGCCGCGATACTGGTGAGGTCGAAATCGACCTGCGAGATCGACATGAAGCCGATCGTCAGCACGATATCGTGGACGTTGGCGATCATGGCGCCGAGCGCGAACTGCCATTCGAACCGGAACCAGAGATAGATCAGGATGCCCAAGATCGCGACCATCAGGCCGAGCATGCCAAAGGCGAGCAATTCGCCTGATACGCGGGGGCCCACCACTTCGACGCGGCGATACTCCACGGAATCGCCTAGCGCGCCGCGGACCTTCTGCACGGCCTCCTGCTGCGCGGCATCGCCACCGGGTTGCTCGGCCACCCGTATCAGCACGTTGGCCGGACCGCCGAACTGCTGCAACTGGATGTCGCCGAGCCCAAGCGTGCTCAGCGTCCCGCGCATCGCGCCGATGTCGGCTGCGCCGGACTTGGATTGCACTTCGAGCAGCGTGCCGCCCCTGAAATCGATGCCGAAATTCAGCCCGTGGGTGAAAAACAGCACGATCGCCAGAATCGAAAGCGCCGCCGAGATCGGGAAGCTGATGCGCCGAAAGCGCGTGAAATCGAAATGCGTGTTGTCGGGGACGATGCGCAGCGGCGGCAGCAGGTCGAACACGGCGACCACGGTCAGCACGACAACCAGAATGCCAAGCGCAATGAGAACGTAATCGGTCACGAATGATTCCTAGATCGGCACGGTCTTCGGCCGCTTCCACCATACCCAGCCGGCGACGATCAGGCTGGTGAGGGTGAATGCTGTAAAGACCGTGGTGATGATGCCGATGCCGAGCGTGACGGCGAAACCGCGGACCGGTCCGGTGCCGATGTAGAACAGCACCGCGGCGGCGATGAAGGTGGTGATATTGGAGTCCAGAATCGTCGCCAGCGCACGCCTGAATCCGGCGTCGATCGCGGAAATCGCGTTACGGCCGCCGCGCAGCTCCTCGCGAATGCGCTCGTAGATCAGCACATTGGAATCGACGGCGATACCGACGGTCAGCACGACGCCGGCGATGCCGGGCAGCGTCAGCGTGGCGTTCAGCAGCGACAGGATACCGAAGATCATCGCGACGTTGATGGCGACCGCAATGTTGGCGAACACGCCGAACAGGCGGTAGGTCAGCAGCATGAAGATGATGACCATGATCGAGCCGATGTAAGCGGCGAGTTTGCCCTTCTCGATCGAGTCCTGGCCGAGGCCCGGACCGACGGTACGCTCTTCGATCACGGTCAGCGGCGCCGGCAACGCGCCGGCGCGCATCAGCAACGCGAGTTCGTTGGCGGCCTGCACGGTGAAGCTGCCGGAAATCTGTCCCTGGCCGCCGGTGATCGGTTCGCGGATCACGGGGGCGGAAATCACCTTGTTGTCGAGCACGATGGCAAAGGGTTGTCCGACATTTTCCGACGTCGCCTGCGCGAATTTGCGCGAGCCCGAACTGTTGAACTTGAAGTTCACGATCGGCTCGTTGGTGCGCTGGTCGAAGGCCGGCTGCGCGTCGGTCAGGTCACTGCCGGAGACCAGCACCTGTCGCTTGATGACGTAGGGAACCTTGGGCGTTTGCTCGCTCATCAAGAGCTCGGAATCGGCCGGCACCCGCCCCGACTGGGCCTGATCCGGCGAAACCGACGAATCGACCATGCGGAATTCCATCTTGGCGGTCTGGCCGAGGATGCGCTTGAGCTCGGTTGGATCCTGCAATCCAGGCACCTGGACCAGGATGCGATCGGTGCCTTGCCGCTGGATCAGGGGCTCGACCGTGCCCAGTTCGTTGATACGGCGCTCGACGATCTGGATCGACTGTTCGATCGTTTGCCGGATGCGCTCGGTAATGGCGGCTTGCGGCACCGCGAGACGAAACA
>DATCXE010000240.1:0-7693 GCA_036565985.1 Bradyrhizobium sp. | reverse complement strand
CGGACTTGCCGGAGCCGCTTTCACCGACGACGCACAGCGTCTCGCCTTCGCGCACCTGCAAGGAGACGCCGTCGATGATGCGCTGGCCGCCGGGCTTTTTGCCGAGGCTGACGACGAGGTCGTTGATGTCGAGAACGATGTTTTTGGTCATTTGGAATTCTCAGCCGTCATTGCGAGCGAAGCGAAGCAATCCATCGCCCCGCGCAAAGAAAGAATGGATTGCTTCGCTTCGCTCGCAATGACGTGGGAGGTCGCGCTCACTTGCCGGCCTCCCGCTGCTTCATGCGCGGATCGAGCGCATCGCGCGCGGCGTCGCCGATCAAATTGACGCTGAGGATCGCGATCGACAGCAAGAGCCCCGGCCAGAAGATCAGCGAGGGCTTGACCTGGAAGTAGGCGCGGCCCTCGGCCATGATGTTGCCCCAGGTCGGCGTTTCCGGGCTGATGCCGGCGCCGAGGAACGACAGGATCGCTTCGGTGAGGACCGCCGAAGCGCAGACGTAGGTGCCTTGCACTATCAGCGGTGCGATCGTGTTCGGCATCAGATGCCGCCACATGATCTTGGGCAGGCTGGTGCCGACCGAAATCGCGGCCTCGACATAGGGCTCCTCACGCGCCGACAGCACGACCGAGCGCACCAGCCGCGCCACGCGTGGGATTTCAGGAATCGTGATCGCGACCAGCACCGTCATCAGGCTGGCGCCCGAGAGCGAGACCACGGCGATGGCGAGCAAGATGCTGGGGATCGCCATCAGTCCGTCCATGATCCGCATCATGATGGCGTCGACCCATTTGAAGAAGCCCGAGACGAGGCCGATCAAAAGGCCGATGCTGATCGAGAACACCGCAGCGCCAAGGCCGATCAGGAGCGAAATCCGCCCGCCATAGATGATGCGCGACAACACGTCGCGTCCGTAGGCGTCGGTGCCGAGCAGGAATTGTGCGCTGGCGGGTTTCAGCCGCTGCGCCGGCGCCAGCAACTGCGGATCGTGCGGTGCAAGCCACGGCGCCAGGATCGCCATCAGGATGATGAGCCCAAGGCAGACCGTTGCGGCAGCAATGATCGGGGTCGCGGTCAGGAATCCAAACCGCGGCCGGAACGGCGTGGTGACCGGAATTGACGGTTCGGGAAGGGTTTCGATCGCCATCGTGCCGAACCTCAGTAACGAATTCTGGGATCAAGAAGGGTGTAGGCGACGTCGATCAGGAGATTGACGGTGACGTAGATGCCGGACGTCAAAAGGATCATGGCCTGGATGACCGGGTAATCGCGCGCCAGCACGGCATCGACGGTGAGGCGGCCGATGCCGGGCAGGTTGAACACGCTCTCGGTGACGACGACGCCGGAAATCAAGAGCGCAAAACCTGTTCCGATTACGGTGATCACGGGAACGGCGGCGTTGCGCAGCGCGTGGCGCAGCAGCACGCCGGTCTCGCTGATGCCCTTGGCGCGCGCGGTGCGGACGTAATCCTCGCCCAGCACGTCCAGCATGGCCGCCCGCGTCATGCGCGCGATCAGGGCGACATAGATAAAGGACAGCGTGCAGGTCGGCAGGATGATGCGCTCGAAGAACGGGCCGAAGCCCGCCGTAATGCTGCGGAATCCCTGTACCGGCACCCAGCGCAGATCGATCGCAAAGATCTGGATCAGGACATAGCCGATCACGAACACCGGAACGGAAAAGCCCACCACCGACAATCCCATCACGAAGCGGTCGATCCAGGTGCCGTGCTTCCACGCCGCGATCACGCCGAGCGGGACCGCGACAAGAATGGCCAGAATGATGGTGGACAGCGCAATCGAGATCGACGGTTCGACGCGCGTGCTGATCATCTTCAGCACCGGCACGTTCGAAATCAGGGAGACGCCGAGATCGCCCTGCAGCAGCTTGCCGATCCAGGTGAAGAACTGGGTGTACAGCGGCTCATTGAGGCCGAGCGAGGTGCGGATGCGCTCGAGCTGTTCGGGGGTTGCATTGTCGCCGGCGAGGATGGCCGCGGGATCGCCGGGCGTCAGCCGCAGCAGCAGAAACACAAACAGCGCGACCACGCCCATGACCGGGATGGCGGCGAGAATGCGGCGAAGCAGATATCCGAGCATCTTGATCCGTTAGTTGTAGCCAGGTGGTTTGATCGTCAGAGGCGTGGCGCCTTGGCCGAAGCGTACCACTTCAGCAAGTGAAGCGTAGCACTTCAGCAAGTACCGTGCCATTGTACCTGCGTTTTTTGCGATGCAGCTAAGCGGCTCGGAAAACCCTCCGCCGTCATTGCGAGCGCAGCGAAGCAATCCATTCTTCCTTTATGCAGCACGATGGATTGCTTCATCGCAAGTGCTCCCTTGCGCAAACGCTTGGCGTTTGTCGCAGGCAATGACGCCGATGGAGTTGCAACCATCACGCCAGCGTCGCCAAAAGTCCCGCCATCAGCCGGCCGCGTTCGGCCAGGCTGTCGATCTCGATATGTTCGTTGAGCGTATGGGCATCGGCGCCGCGGACGCCGAGGCCGTCGAGCGTCGGTATTCCCATCGCACCGGTGAAATTGCCGTCGGAGCCGCCGCCGGCGCTGCCGTGCGGCAATTCGAGGCCCATTTCCCTGGCAAGGCCGCGCGCCTTTTCGTACAGCGCCATGGTGCCGGCGTCCGGCTCCCACACCGGGCGGGTGACGCCGCGGGTGACCGTGAACGTCACGTCGTTGGACGCGCCTGATAGCGCCAGCATGCGCTCGACGCCGCGATCGAGATCGGCCTGCCGCTTGGCCATGCTGAGCGCTTCGCCGGTGCAGGTCGTGGCCACGCAGTTGACCCATTGGCCGCCATGCACGATGCCGACCGAGAAGGTGCAATCCTCCGTCGTCATGCCGTCGATGGCAAGAATCTGGCGCGCCATCTCGCGGATCGCGGAACGGCCCGAGGACAGAGTGGCGCCGGCATGGCTCGGCTTGCCGACGGCTTCGAGATTGAAGCGCGCAATCGCATAGCGGCCGGTGACGACGCCGTTGTTGGGACGTCCGGGCTCGGGCACCAGCACGTATTTGTTGCGCGCAGCCTCGGCCTCGATGATGTCGCGGGTCGACGGCGTGCCGACTTCCTCGTCCGGCGTGAAAAGCACCGTGATCGGCAGCGGGGTCGTGAACGAAGCGCGGGCCAGTTGCCGGATCGCTTCCAGCGAAAGGTAGTTGCCGCCCTTCATGTCGAAGATGCCGGGGCCGAAGCATTTGTTGCCTTCGCGCCGCCATTTGAGCTTTTCGATCGTGCCCACGGGATGGACGGTATCGAGGTGGCCGGCAATCAGGATGCCGGGCTCGCCCTGCCTGAGATGCGGGAAGCGGGCGCGGACGCAGCCGGCAAAACCCTGGCGGCCGGCGATGCGCTCGATCGTCGCACCCATGATCGCCATGTCGCGGGCGGCGAGGTCGAGCATGCGTTCGACCGCGCTCTTGTCCCAGGTCGGGCTTTCGCACTCCACCCAGCCACGCAGCCCCTGCAGCATGGCCTCGGAATCAAAGGGAAGATTGGCTGGGTTCATGAGCTTCTCTCGGGTTTTTCGTTGAGTTTCTGATCCGGGTTTCGAACAGGCGACATCGGTCTGGTGGTCTGCGCGTACGAGAATGATCTGGTGCGGATTTGTAAAGCGAAACATGAGCGCGAGCCGTGCTGCTTTCGAGGAGGCCGTCAGGCAAAACCGGATTGACGCGCCGCGTACTTGATGCAAGTCTCAAATATCCAAGATTTACAGCGTGTTAGTTCGCCTAAATAACGAACCGCATGCATAATGAATCATCGGGTTTTGACCAGTTTCACGTCAGGAGAGATCGAATGTTCCACATCATGCGTTGGAAACGTCCCACGATAGCGTCCGCCCTGTCGGTGCTTGCGCTGTCGGTGGCGCTGACGTCGCTGGCCGCAGTGTCGCAGGCCGTGGCCGCCGGCAAGAAGACCGTCACTGCGGTAATGCATTCCGACCTGCGCGTCATCGATCCCCTGTTCACCACAGCCTACATCACGCGCGATCATGGCTACATGGTCTACGACACGCTGCTGGCGACGGATTCCAGTTTCAAGATCCAGCCGCAGATGGCGGACGTGAAAGTCAGCGACGACAAGCTCACCTATACCTTCACGTTGCGCGATGGACTGAAATGGCATGACGGCGCGCCGGTGACGGCGGAAGACTGCGTCGCCTCGCTGAAGCGCTGGGGCCGCGTCGACAATATGGGCCAGAAGATGATGGATTTTACCGCCAGCATCGAGCCGATCGACGCCAAGAGCTTTGCGCTGAAACTGAAGGAGCCCTATGGCCTCGTGCTGGAATCGATCGGCAAGCCGTCGTCCTACACGCCGTTCATGATGCCCAAGCGCATGGCGGAAACGCCGGCCGGCCAGCAGATGAAGGAGCAGATCGGATCCGGTCCGTTCAAGTTCGTGCAGGCCGAATTCCAGCCGGGCGTGAAGGCCGTCTATGAGAAGAACACCGATTACGTGCCGCGCAAAGAGGCGCCGAGCTGGACCGCCGGCGGCAAGGTGGTGAAGGTCGATCGTGTCGAATGGATCACGATGCCGGATGCGCAGACCGCGGTGAACGCGCTGCAGTCCGGCGATATCGACTTCATGGAAAACCCGTCGTTCGATCTGCTGCCGGTGTTGAAGGCCAACAAGGACATCAAGATCGAGACGCTGAACACGCTCGGCTTCCAGACGCTCGGCCGGATGAACTTCCTTCACCCGCCATTCGACAACGTCAAGGTTCGCCGCGCCGCGCTGCTGGCGATCAACCAGAAGGACGTGCTGGACGCGCTGGTCGGCAATCCCGAATATTACAAGATCTGCGGCGCCTACTTCGTCTGCGGCACACCGCTGGCAACCGACGAAGGCTCGGGAAATCTGACCAAGGGCGGCAGCGTCGCGGAGGCCAAGAAGGCGCTCGCCGAATCCGGTTATGACGGCACCCCGATCGTGATTATGGCGCCGGGCGACGTCGTGACGCTGAAGGCGCAGCCAATTGTGGTAGCCCAGCTGTTGCGCGACGCCGGCTTCAAGGTCGACCTGCAAGCCACCGACTGGCAGACCGTCGTTACCCGGCGCGCCAGCCAGAAGCCGCCGAAAGAAGGCGGCTGGAACATGTTCTTCACCAACTGGGTCGGCGCCGACGTGATGAATCCGATCGCCAACGCATCGATCGGCGGCCGCGGCACCAAGGGCGGCTGGTTCGGCTGGGCGGAAAGCACCAAGATCGAGGAGCTGAAGGACAAGTTTGCGCGCTCCGGCACGCCGGAGGAGCAGAAGAAGATCGCCGGCGAGATCCAGAAGGAAGCCTTCGACCAGGTGATCTACGTCCCGCTCGGCCAGTACCTCGCGCCGAGCGCGTGGCGGAAGTCGCTCACCGGCGTTCTCGATGGGCCGGCAACGCCGATCTTCTGGAACATCGACAAGAGCGAGTAGGGCGCCTCGCGCCGATTCAAACCGGAACTCAAAGAAAGCGCGACGGAGGACCGTTCCTCCGTCGCGTTTTTTGTTTCTGGTGGTGGCCCAGTCAGCAGTTGCTGTCGCGAACCAGTTCCGGGCCGTGGTTACACAGCGGCGAGGGGATTTGCGGCTGCTGCGGCGTCGGCGAGCGACGATCCAGGGGCGGTTTGCGCCCGGTCGTGGCGGATTTGTCCCGAAACTGATCGCTGGTCATGCCGTCATGCTCCATTTGCTGCATGACAACATTTTTGCAGCCGTCCTGTTCCCTCACACGGGATGATCGGCCAGGTGTTCCAGCAGCAATTCGCAGACCCGCTCCGGCACCTGATCGGCGGCAAAGTGTCCGACGCCGGGCAGCACCTCGAAGCGATAGGGCGCGGCGACGAAGTCGACCGTGCCCTCGGCGGCGATCCGGCCGACGGTGTCGTCGGCATCGCCCCAGATGTAGAGCGTCGGCACACGGATCGGGGCGAGGGGCCCGCGGATCGCGCCGCGCGCGCGATACCAGGCGAGCGCCGCCTCCATCGCGTCCTTGTTGCCGAGCACGGCAAGATGCGCCTCGATTGCGGCGGCGGGAACGCCGTTGGCGGCGAGGCGGTCGCGCAGCCATTTGGCGTTATCGGCCAGCACGACGTCGGCGGCGTCCGGCTCCAGGAACGCCTTGTGGTGCCGCGAACGCTGCGCCTGTTCGGCGTCGGTCATCTGCAGCGCGCGATTGAAGGCGTTCGGATGCGGGCGGGAGAGAATGGTGAGCGAGGCCAGCCGTTCGTGATGGCGATCGGCAAGGCCCCAGGCGATGCTGCCGCCCCAGTCGTGGCCGACCAGATGAAACCGCGCATCGCCATAACCTGAGGCCGCCACGATGGCCATCGCATCGTCCATCAGGCGGTCGATCAGGTAATGCGAGAATTCGCGGGGATCCGGCCGCGCGCCCGGCGAATAGCCGCGCTGGCTCGGTGCGATGGCGCGGTAGCCCATGTCGCCGAGCGTGGCGACCTGCGCGCGCCAGCAGTGCATCGATTCCGCAAAGCCGTGCAGCAGCAGTACCAGCGGCGCGCCGCCTTGGCCGGCGGTGATGGCGTCGAAGGTGAGGTGCGGCGCGATGGCGATCTGTTCGGAAGCCGGCATGCCCGGATGATAGAGCGTTTTCGAGCGTAAGGGGACACATGATGGAATTGTGCAACGCCTGAAAACTGCGGTATTGGGAGCGTCGATGCGGGAGCCCAAGGCGATAATAAAGGCGACAATACAAGAGGACAATCGTTGCATTACGTAAGATCGATCCTGTTCGATATGGCTGTGGTGATCCTGACGCTCGTCGTTGCGATGAGCGTTCCGTTTTTGTGGCTGTTCAAGGCCAGCAGCGCGACCGTGCGCGCGGTGTCGCAGGTCTGGGCCAACGGCATCATGCTGCTGATGAAATACGTGGTGGGCCTGGACTACACCGTGTCCGGGCGCGAAAACGTGCCCGACGGACCATGCATCATCGCCTGCAATCATCAGTCGCTGTGGGAGACAGCCGCGCTCTGCGCGATGTTCCCGGACGCCAGCATCGTCGCCAAGAAGGAACTCAGGAAGCTGCCGTTCGTGGGCTGGTTCCTCGAGCGATATCCGATGATCCTGGTCGACAGGTCGGCGGGCCGGCAGGCGCTTCGCCAGATGGTCGATGAAGCCAGGCGCGCGGTCGGCGAGGGGCGCAAGGTGCTGCTGTTTCCGCAGGGCACGCGCCAGGCGATCGACCAGCCCATGACGTTCCAGTCGGCCGGCATCTCGGCGCTCTACACCAATCTCGATGTTCCCGTGGTGCCGGCGGCGTGCAATTCCGGGCTGTTCTGGGGCAAGAAGACGCTGATGATGCACTCGGGCACCATCACGCTGTCGTTTCTGCCGCCGATTGGGCCGGGCCTGCCGCGCAAGGAATTCCAGGAAAAGATGGAGCGGATGATCTCGGAGGAGGCGAGCCGGCTGCTCACGGTGAGCGAGGCGAAGGTTTCGCACTAGCGCGCCCAGCGACCCAGCCCGCGAAGGGCGAGAGAAACGCCAGGCACCAGACGAGCTGCGCGGCCTTCGGTGAAACAGCGGCCACCCCCGTTGCGAGCACGAACACGAAGACCGGAAACAGGGCCGTCGCCAGCGAGTACGGATCGTGGCGGCCGCGCAACGCGAGAATCCACAACAGCGCGTTCAACGAAGCGATCAGCGTCAGGTGGAGGCCGTAGATCACCGCGACCA
>DATCXE010000229.1:0-9518 GCA_036565985.1 Bradyrhizobium sp. | reverse complement strand
GGGTCGCTGCTGCCCGCCATGCCGGCGTTTGCCGAGGACAAGCCGGCGATCGGCAGCTATCCAGCGGGTGTTTCCGGCTCCTCGGCCTTCATCGGCATTTCCGTTCCGCGCACCGGCACCTACGCCGTTCAGGGCGAAGACGAACTGAAGGGCTATCAGCTCGCGATCGAACACATCAACAGCGGCCACGAGCTGATCAAGAAGATCTCGCCCAAGACCAGCAAGGGCGTGCTCGGCAAGGAATTGAAGTTCGGCGTGGCGGATTCCGCGGCGAAGCCGAACGAAGCGGTCCAGGCCCAGCAGCGCTTCATCAGCGAAAACAAGGCAATCATGATCACCGGCGGCACGTCGAGCGCGGTCGCAGTTGCGCTGAACAAGCTCGCGCAACGGGAGAAGGTGATGTTCGTGTGCGGCATCTCCGGCTCGAACGACACCACCGGAAAGGACTGCGTCCGTTATGGCTTCCGCCAGAACTTCTTCGGCCAGACCGCGGCTGCGGCGATCGGCCCCGTGATGGTCAGGGAATTCGGCAAGAACAAGAAGGCGGCCTATCTCACGCCGGACTACACCTACGGACACACCGTCACCAAATCGATGCAGGACTTCCTCGCCGCCGCCGGATGGACCACCACGACCAACCAGGTCGCGCCGCTCGGCGCCCCCGACTACTCCTCATACCTCCTGAACGTCGCGAACTCCGGGGCTGACGTTCTCATCAACGTCAACTGGGGGCACGATGCGGTGTTGTCGACGCAGCAGGCCAAGCAGTTCGGCATACTCGACAAGATGAAGCTGGTCGTTCCCTATCAGGTGCCATTCATCGCGCGCGAGACTGGAGGCCTGATGCAGGGGGTATACGCCGCCACCGACTACTGGTGGACCATCGAAGACAAATTCCCGCTCGCCAAGATGTTCAACGAGGCCTTCGAGAAGAAGCACGGCTACAAGCCGGAATGGGGTGCCGAGAACGCCTACATCAGCTTCGCGCACTGGGCCCGCATGGTCGAGGAGGCCGATAGCTTCAATCCGCCCGACGTCATCAAGGCCTATGAGAAGGGCGAAACTCTCCCGTCCCTTGTCGGCGACGTGCACTACCGCAAGGAAGACCATCAGTGCGTCCGCCCCGTCATCATCGTCAGGGGCAAGATGCAGAAGGACATGAAGAACAAGGAGGACTATTACGACGTCGTCGAGATCGTCCCCGGCGACGGCCTGATGCAGAAGGCCGACGCCTTCGGCTGCCATCTCGGCGATTATACCTGAGTTTGGGTACCTCGTGACGCCGCAGGCAATGCCTCCTGCGGCGTCAGCTTTTTTCGCAAACGCCACCCGCCATTCGCCAGTCGTAACCGTGGTCGCCGTTCATGATTAGTTGGCCCAATCTCGTTTCGCAGCTTTTCAACGGGCTCGCGCTCGGTGCGCTGCTGGCATTGATCAGCTCCGGCCTGACCATCATCTACGGCACGCTCGGCGTGCTGAACCTGGCTCACGGGGCGATGTTCATGATCGGCGGCTACGCCGGCTTTGTCGCCTACCAGTACACCAATTCCTTCATCGTCGCGGTGATCTCGGGATCCCTGTTCGTGATGATACTGGGCGTGGCGATGGAGCGCCTCATCATTCGCCATTTCTATCATCGCCCGCACGAAGACCAGTTGCTGGTCACGTTCGGGCTCGGCATCGTCTTCGTCGAGATCGTGCGATTGATTTTCTCGAGCCAGTCGCTGGTAGTTCCCGCCCCGCCGCTATTCCAGGGCATTACCAATCTCGGCTTCATGTTCTATCCGACCTATCGGCTTGCCGTTGTCGGCATCGTCGCGATCGCACTCGGCGCGCTGTTCCTCATACTTTATCGGACACGGCTCGGGATGATCGTGCGCGCCGGCATCGAGGATTCGGTGATGGTGGATTCACTCGGCATCAACGTCTACCGCATCTTCATGGTCGTGTTCGGCATCGGCGCGATGGCCGCCGGGTTTGCCGGCATCATCAATGCGCCGGTGGTCTCACTGACGCCTGGTGTCGGCGACGATATCCTGGTCGAGACGTTCGTGGTGGTGGTGATCGGCGGCGTCGGATCTTTCCCGGGTGCCATTCTCGGCGGACTGATCGCCGGCGAGATCATCAGCATCACCTCCATGTTCAACCCCGGTTACGCCTATGTGATGCTGTTCGCGGCGATGACGATCGTGCTCGTGGTGCGACCGCACGGCCTGCTCGGCGTCCAGGGCCGTGAATAAGTGAATCCCTGATGCTCAAGCAACGCCCCTTTCTGATCGAGACGCTGACGGCCATCGGGTTGATCGCGGCTCCCTTCGTGCTGCCTCACCTCGGTTTCGCTCCCAACACCGTGAACCGCATTCTGGTGTGGGGACTGTTCGGCCTCGGCTTCGATATTCTGTTCGGTTTCACCGGACTCCTGTCGTTCGGCCAGTCGGCATTCTATGGCACCGGCGGCTTCGTCGCGGCCTATCTGCTGACCCGGGCGGGCTTCGGCAACGTGCTGGGCGCACTGATCATCGGCATGATCGCGGCCGCCGCAACCGGCTACCTGATCGGGTTGATCGCATTGCGGCGCACCGGCATCTACTTCGCCATGATCACGGTCGCGATTGCCGAGGTCTTCTTCTTCGTCGAGTTCAATCCGCTGTCGGACTTCACCGGCGGCGAGAATGGCCTGCCGGGCGTGCCCACGCCGAGTTTCAATCTCGGTTTTACGACAATCCACTTCACCAATGGCTGGTCGCTCTATCAGTTCATCGCGCTGTGCTACTTCATCGGCATCGTGATCGCGCTCAGGATCGTTCGCTCGCCGGTCGGCGCCATCTTCAGTGCGATCCGCGACAATCCGCTGCGCGCCACCGCGGTCGGTCACAATATCCACGGATACAAGCTGACCGCCTTCGTGATCGCCGCCGCCTATGCCGGCTTCGCCGGCGGCCTGCTCGGCGTGTTGCAGGCATTCATGCCACCGGACGCGTTCGCCTTCGAAACGTCCGGCCAACTCGTGATGCAGACGGCGATTGGCGGCAGGGGCACATTGTTCGGGCCCCTGGTCGGGGCTACGGTTTGGCTGTTCCTCCAGGATTTCCTGCAAGCCGCGCTGGGGCTCGGCGCGGCCTGGAAGCTCGTGCTCGGCGTGGTCTTCGTGCTGCTGGTTTGCTTCCTGCGCGGCGGCATCATTGGCGGCCTTGTGGACTTGACGGCTCTGCTCATGGGCAAGCGCACGAATGCTCCGGTCGAGGAGGCACCTTCCGACCCAACCGTCGCGGCAGGACAGCAGCCCACCGAAGTCGAGACGGCCAGGCAAGCCGCCCCCGTTCCGATCACTGCGGGGCACGTCAGGCACGATGACCATTCGGGTCCGATCCTGGTAGCCCGGGGCCTGACCAAGCGGTACGGCGGGCTCGTCGCCAACAGCGATATCGACTTCAGCGTCAATCGCGGCGAGCTACGCGGCATCATCGGCCCCAATGGCGCCGGCAAATCAACCTTCTTCAAGATGCTGACGTGCGAGGTCGCGCCAACCTCGGGGCAGATCGTGTTCGAGGGTCGCGACATTACGGGGATGCGCGTCACTGACGTTTGCCAACTTGGGCTCACGAAGAGCTACCAGGTCAACCAGCTCTTCTCCGGGCTGACGGTGCGCCAGAATCTGACGATCGCCGCGCTCGCCAAATTGCGCGGCAAGTTCCGCCTCGACCTGTTCCGCAAGCTCGGCAGCGTGAAGGGACTGTCGGAGCAGGTGGAACATACGCTTACCCTCGTCAATCTGACCGGGCGCGCCGACACGCCGGTGTCCGAGCTCGCCTATGGCGAGAAGCGCAGGCTGGAGATTGGACTGGCGCTCGCGACCTCGCCTCGCCTGCTGCTGCTGGACGAGCCGCTCGCCGGCATGAGCCCGCGCGAGCGGATCGAAACCGTCAAGCTGCTGAAATCGATCGCGCGCGACCGCACCATGATCATTATCGACCATGATATGGATTCGCTGTTTGAACTCGTTGAACGCGTGACGGTGCTGCAGGAAGGCCGCGTGCTGATCGAGGGCACACCTGGGGAAATCAAGACCAACGCTGCGGTGCAGGAAGCCTATCTTGGCGGGGTTCACGGAGAGATCGCCGCATGAGCCTGATCGAGGTCAACGGCCTGAACAGCTATTACGGGGACTCGCATATCCTGTTCGACGTCGCGCTGCGCGTGGAGCGGCACGAGGTGGTTGCCCTGCTGGGCCGCAACGGGGCCGGCAAGAGCACGACGTTGAAGAGCCTGATGGGCGTGGTGACACCGCGTAGCGGCGCCATAATGTTCGACGGCACCAATATCGCCGGGCGGAAAAGCCACAAGATAGCGCAAGCCGGCATGCAGCTCGTTCATGAGGAGCGCAGGATCTTCGGCAGCCTGAGTGTCGAGGAAAACATCGTCATCGCCGGGATCACGGCCGAGAACCGCTGGCCGCTCGGACGCATCTACGAGATGTTCCCCCGATTGAAGGAACGGCGCGCCAATCGCGGCAACGAGCTTTCCGGCGGCGAGCAGCAGATGTTGGCGATCGCGCGGGCGCTGGTTCGCGATCCAAAGATCATCCTGCTGGATGAACCATTCGAGGGACTGGCTCCCGTCATCGTCCATGATCTCATGAAGGCCTGCCGCGATCTCGCCGCCGCAGGCCAGACCATCGTGCTGGTCGAGCAGAATCTCGCGGCGACGCTGGCGCTCGCGCAGCGCATCTACATCATCAACAACGGGCATATCGTCCACGAGGGACCGTCCCAGGAAATCAAGGCACAGCCGGAGTTGCTGCAGCGCTACCTCGGCGTCTAATCTCGCGGCACACCGAGCGCGGAAATCATCCGCCTGGCGTGATCCGCGAGAATCGCGGGATCTTCCCTGCGCGTCTGCGGCGGCAGCAATTCGATGCCCGCCTTCACCGGGATGACATGCATGTGCAGGTGAAACACCACCTGGCCGCTGGCAGCCTCGCTGAATTGCTGGATGATGATTCCTTCCGCGTCGAACGCCTTCATCGCCGCCATCGCGATCCGCTTCGCCGACCGGACCACCTCGGCAAGGTCATCCTCGGTGATGTCCAGGATGCCGCGGGCCGGCGCCTTGGGAATCACCAGCGTATGGCCGGGTGAGCGCGGCATGATGTCGAGGAAGGCGAAGGTGCGTTCGTTCTCGAGGACTTTGAAGCACGGAATATCGCCGCGCAGGATCTTTGCGAAGATGTTCTGATCGTCATAGGCCGTCATGGCTTCACCGCGCCTCTCGAGACGGGCCGATCAAACGCGACCGGCTCTGTTGACGCAAGCATGCGCGCTGTCCTATCCACGACGGCAGGCAAGACAGGAACATGGTGACATCTCCCGGACCAGACATCGAGGTCGCGCGCCGGACGCTGGCGGCACGATTGAGGTCGGCCGGCATTGATGAAGCCGAGCTCGATGCACGCATACTTCTGGGAGCCGTGCTCGACCTCGATCTCACCGGCATGATCGCCCAGGCAACGCGGCCGCTCACCTCAACCGAGGCTGCGCGGTTGGCACGATATGCGCAGCGGCGAATCGCGGGCGAGCCGACCGCGCGCATCCTCGGCTCCAGGGAGTTTTGGGGCCTGTCGTTTCAACTCTCGCCCGCAACGCTGGAGCCGCGGCCCGACACCGAGACGGTGGTCGAACTGGCCCTGGAGCTGTTGCGCGCCGACGGCGGCAGCGATCGCCCGCTGCGCATCGCCGATCTCGGCACCGGCACCGGCGCAATTCTTCTGGCGCTGTTGTCCGAATTACCGGCAGCGACAGGCATAGGCACCGACATCTCCGAGGCAGCCTTGCAAACCGCCGCAGCCAACGCTGCGCGCGCAGGACTATCCGGGCGGGCTACATTCGTCGCATGCGATTATGCGAGCGGGCTGTCCGGCCCGTTCGACCTGATCGTCTCGAATCCGCCCTATATCCGCTCAGCCGATATCGGCAGTCTGGCAGTCGAGGTCCGGAATCACGACCCCCTGGCCGCGCTCGACGGCGGCACCGACGGGCTGGACGCCTACCGCACGCTGGTTCCCCAGGCGGCCCGCCTTCTGGCCCCCGGCGCCGCCCTGGTCGTGGAAGCCGGAGAGGGTCAAAGCGGCCAGATCCAGGCCTTGATGGTAGCTGCCGGGTTAACGCCCGCCCCCTCCCCGAAAGCCGATCTGGCGGGCATTCCGCGGGCCGTCGCGGGCCACAAAACGGCCCGATAAAGTCCTATTGGAACGCAAAAAAACCACTTGGAATATCACCCGGGAGCGACTACGTTCCGATCATAAATCGATCCCGGCTGGCTGGCCCCGTAGCTAATAGCGGGTGGAGGCCGGAGTTCTCGAAACGAGAACCCGCCGAGCGAAAGGTTCCAAAACGCAGGTCGAATTGAGCGCAATAGCTGGAGCTGTGCTGCTCTTGACCGCAAAGCGAACGAAAGCCTGATATTGGTCTTGAAGACTTACGCAAACACTCCGTCACGCGAAGTCGTCACGCAAGACGATTAGGCTGGTTTGACTGGCTGAATGGTTTGGTCCGGCGCGCAGTGAACGGCGCCGGGTGGGGAACGCGTCTTTGCTGAACGCGATGGTTGGCGAAATCGACGACATGAATTTGAACGGCATTGTGACCCGGTGCGCCTGAGCGCGCCCGGATGCGATGAGGATACGACGGCAACTGCATAACTTCAGGGCTGGAATAAAAGGCGACACATGAGAAACGGTCAAAATAACAAGCGGATGCGTAACCGGAACAACAACAATAACAACAACAACAATAACCGGCGCGGTCAAAACCCGATGACCCGGGTGTTCGAGTCCAACGGGCCCGACATCAAGATCCGTGGCACGGCCTCCCACGTTGCGGAAAAATACGTCCAGCTGGCGCGCGACGCCCGCTCTTCCGGCGACCCGGTCGCGGCTGAGAATTACTATCAGCACGCCGAGCATTATTTCCGCCTGATTGCCGCGGCGCAGGAGCAATTCCGCCAGAACCAGCCGCAACCGCGCATCGACAACGAAATGCCGGCAACGGAAGATGGTGAGGATGAGGGCGAGAGCTTCTCTCATTTCGGCCAGGAGCCGGGCTTCGTCCCGCAGCAGCCGCAGCCTTACGTGCGCGACAACAATCCGCGTGAGCAGCGCGGCGACAACCAGCCCTACCAGCAGCAGCAGCCCCGCGAACATCGCGAGCGGGACCGCGATCGCGAGCACCGTCCGCAGCCGCAGTATCAGCCGCAAAACCAGCCGCAGCCGGTGATTGCCGATGCCGGCGGCGTCGATCGCCTGCCGTCCTTCATCACCGGACCGCAGCCGCAGGTGAACGGCGGGGCCGGCGGATATGAGGGTGGAGGCGACCGCGAGCGTTTCCCGCGCCGGCGGCGCCGTCCGCACGGCCCGCGTCCCGACACCATGGCCGCGCCTGCCGCTCCGAGCGAAGATTTCAATCCGGGGAACGAGTAGTATCTCGTCGTCCCCGCGAACGCGGGGACCCGTACGCCGCGGCCTTTGTTTAGGGCACGCTGGTGAACGACCTTTTCAAGGCAAATTCCAACGATGGTTATGGGTCCCCGCGTTCGCGGGGACGACTCGTTGAGAGGTCACACCTTATCCCCGCGTCGCCGTCGATGACGGCACCAGCACCGGCTCCAGCGATGGAATCAGCCGCGTGCGTTCGCGCCCGGCGGGGATCGCGCGATAGACCTGCTTGGTCGCTTCCACGATATGCACGCCGGCGAACGGCAGCGACAGCGCAGCGCCGGCGCGCTCCCACGCCATCGCCGATCGCAGAAGCCAGCTGTTGCCGACCGGTGGCAGGAACAGTGCCTCGCCCCACGCGGCCGGCGTGAACCAGGTCTGCCGCAGCAACTGGGTGATCTGCGCACGCGAATACGGCCGGCCGTGGCCGAACGGCGTGTTGTCGGTGCGCGTCCACACGCCGCGGCGGTTCGGGATGACTGCGATCAGACGCCCGGACGGCGCCAGCACGCGCCACACCTCGCGCAGCAACCGCTCGGGATCGTCGGACATTTCCAGCGCATGGACCAGAATAATCCGGTCCACCGCGGCATCCGGCAGCGGCATTGAAAATTCATCGATCAGGGTCGCCAGCGCCGGACGCGCCGTCGGCCATTTCAACACGCCCTGGGATGCCGGCATGAAGGCGATGCAGCGCTCGGAATCCTCGCGAAACAGCCCGAGATAGGGCGTCGGGTAACCGAGCCCGAGCACGCGCTGGCCCGCCGCGTCAGGCCACCGCGCGCGGATGCCGCGGTTGATCAGCTGCCGCGCCACGATGCCGAGGCGTTGCGAATAGAAATCGCGCAGGTCGATCACGTCGATGGTCATGGCATCAATCTACCATGGTCTGCGGCGCGCCGAAATT
Source organism: Bradyrhizobium sp. (assembly GCA_036565985.1). Classification (GTDB taxonomy): domain Bacteria; phylum Pseudomonadota; class Alphaproteobacteria; order Rhizobiales; family Xanthobacteraceae; genus Bradyrhizobium. The sequence goes on along the minus strand of DATCXE010000229.1, from coordinate 1,122 downwards.
GGCATTGCCGCGTAAGCGTTAACGCCATATTCCTTGCTATCCAATGGGGAGCTGAGCCTTACTCACGGAGCTGTCATGGCCGCGGAAATTCGCACCTTTAACTGCCTCACCGACAATTTCGGCTATTTGATCCACGATCCCGCGACCAAGGCCACCGCTTCGATCGATGCGCCCGAGGCCGCGCCCATCATCAAGGCGCTGGAGCGCGAAGGCTGGACGCTGACCGATATCTTCATCACCCATCACCATGCCGACCATGTCGGCGGCGTCGCCGAGTTGAAGCAGAAATACAATTGCCGCGTCGTCGCGCCGCACGACAAGTCGGCCAGGATCGCCAATGTCGATCTGCGCACCGGCCATGGCGACGTCATCAAGGTCGGCAGTCTCTTGGTGCGGGTGCTGGAAACGCCGGGCCATACGCTCGACCATATCTCCTACGTGTTCGACGGCGAGAAGGCGGTGTTCGCCGCCGACACGCTGTTCTCGATCGGCTGCGGCCGGGTGTTCGAGGGCACCTATCCGATGATGTGGGATTCGCTTCTGAAGCTTCGCGCACTGCCGGACGATTTCAAGCTCTATTGCGGTCATGAATACACCGCTTCCAACGTCAAGTTCGCGCTCACGGTCGACGGCGACAATCCCGCGCTGAAGGCGCGCGCCGAGGAAGTGGCGCGGCTGCGCGCGGAGAACAAGCCGACCATTCCGGTGCTGCTCGGCGAGGAGAAGAAGGCCAACGTGTTCCTGCGCGCCGACGAGCCGTCGGTAGCAGCGAAGCTGCACATGAAAGGCGCCAGCGCCGATAAAGTGTTCGGCGAACTGCGCGAACGCAAGAACAAATCCTGATGGCGCTTCTGCCTGACGCCGCCGACATCATCGCGCGGCTTGAACTGAAGCCGCATCCGGAAGGCGGGCATTATCGCGAGACCTTTCGCGATGCCGGCGCGGATGCCGACGGGCGTTCGCGATCGACCGCGATTTATTTCCTGCTGGCCCGCGGCGAGCGCTCGCACTGGCATCGCATCGATGCTGTCGAGATCTGGCACTACTACGCTGGCGCGTCGCTGACGCTGCAAATCGCCGATGACGACGGCCAGCGCAGCATAAAGCTCGGCGCCGATCTCA
>DATCXE010000224.1:0-4604 GCA_036565985.1 Bradyrhizobium sp. | reverse complement strand
CGCGACAAGCGCGGACATGACGAGTCACAAGCATCGAAAGGTCCCATGACCGCTTATATCGTCCGCCGCCTGCTGTTCATGATCCCGACCATGTTCGGCATCATGCTGGTGGCCTTTGTCGTCGTTCAATTCGCGCCCGGCGGCCCGGTCGAGCAGGTGATCGCCAAGATTTCGGGCTCCGACACCGGCGCGACCTCGCGCATCTCCGGCTCGCCCGGCGGCGACTTCGGCAGCCGCGGACTGGCGCAAGGGGGAGGGCAGGTCGATGCCGTCTCCTCCAAGTATCGCGGCGCGCAGGGGCTCGACCCGGAATTCATCAAGAAGCTGGAGAAGCAGTTCGGCTTCGACAAGCCGGCCTATGAGCGCTTCTTCCTGATGCTGTGGAATTACATCCGCTTCGATTTCGGCAACAGCTATTTCCGCGACGTCAGCGTGATGCAACTGATCAAGGAGAAGCTGCCGGTCTCGATGTCGCTCGGCATCTGGATGACGCTACTCACGTATCTGATCTCGATTCCGCTCGGCATCCGCAAGGCAATCGACGACGGCTCACGCTTCGACGTCTGGACTTCGAGCGTGATCGTGATCGGCTACGCCATTCCCGGCTTCCTGTTCGCGATCCTGCTGATTATTTTGTTCGCCGGGGGCTCGTTCTTCGACTTGTTCCCCTTGCGCGGACTGGTCTCGGAAAATTGGCATCAGTTGCCGTGGTACGCGAAGATTGCCGATTACTTCTGGCATCTCACCTTGCCGATTATATCGATGGCGCTGTCGGCCTTCGCGACCATGACGTTGCTGACCAAGAACTCGTTCCTGGAGGAGATCCGCAAGCAATACGTGCTCACTGCCCGCGCCAAGGGCTGCACGCGCACCCAGGTGCTTTACGGCCACGTCTTCCGCAACGCCATGCTGATCGTGGTCGCCGGCTTTCCAAGCGCCTTCGTCTCCGCCTTCTTCACCGGCTCGCTCCTGATCGAGACCATCTTCTCGCTCGACGGGCTCGGCTTGCTCGGCTTTGAAAGCGTGCTCAACCGGGACTATCCGGTAGTGTTCGCCACGCTCTACATCTTCTCGCTCATCGGCGTAGTGGTGAACCTGATCTCCGACCTCACTTACACCTGGATCGATCCGCGCATCGATTTCGAGACGCGGGAGGTCTAGGTGGACGCGCGCACCGGCATCAAGTCGCCCGACACCACCGCGATCAGCCCCGCGGGCGGCCTGGCTGTGCCGCCGGAGGGTCACCGGATCGAAATCTCGCCGCTCAACCGGCGGCGCTGGGAGAACTTCAAGGTCAACCGGCGCGGCTACTGGTCGCTGTGGTTGTTTTTGGCGCTGTTCATCATTTCGCTGTTCGCCGAGTTCATCGCCAACGACAACCCGATTTTCATTCGTGTCAACGGCAAGATGTTTTTCCCGGCGGTGGTGACCTATCCCGACACGGCCTATGTGAAGACACCCGATTCCAATCTGTTCGGGACCGCCGCCGACTATCGCGACCAATACCTGATGGACCTCATCAAGAAGGAAGGCGGCACCGTGGTGTGGGCGCCGATCCGGTTTTCCTACAACACCCAGGTGAGCAATCCGCCTTCGCCATTCCCGTCCAAGCCGACCTGGCTGTTGACGCAGAAGGATTGCGAATTCGCCGCCACGCATAATTTCGGCAAATGCGGGCAGCTCGAACCCAATTGGCTCGGCACCGACGACGGCGGCCGCGACGTGATGGCGCGGCTGATCTACGGCTTCCGCATCTCGGTGCTGTTCGGGCTGTGCCTGACCATTGTGTCGTCGATCCTCGGCGTAGGCGCCGGCGCGCTGCAAGGTTATTTCGGCGGCTGGACGGATCTTTTGTTTCAGCGCTTCATCGAGATCTGGACCTCGATTCCGTCGCTTTATCTGCTGTTGATTATCTCCTCGGTGCTGGTGCCGGGCTTCTTCGTGCTGCTCGGCATCCTGCTCCTGTTCTCCTGGGTGTCGCTGGTCGGCCTGGTGCGCGCGGAATTCCTGCGCGGACGCAATTTCGAATATATTCAGGCCGCGCGCGCGCTTGGCGTATCGAACGCTGTCATCATCTTCCGTCACCTGTTGCCGAACGCCATGGTGGCGACGATGACCTTTCTGCCGTTCATCCTGTCGTCATCGGTGATGACGCTGACCGCGCTCGATTTCCTCGGCTTCGGCTTGCCGCCGGGCTCTCCGTCGCTGGGCGAGCTGTTGAGCCAGGGCAAGGCCAATGTGCAGGCGCCCTGGCTCGGCCTCACCGGCTTTTTCTCGATCGCGATCATGCTGTCCCTGCTGATCTTCATCGGCGAGGCGGTGCGCGACGCCTTCGATCCGCGCAAGACGTTCAGGTGACTTGAATGAGCGAGCCTCTCCTTTCCGTCCGCGATCTCTCCGTCGCCTTTGGCCAGGGCGAGCGGCAGGTGCTGGCCGTGGACAACGTGTCGTTCGACATCGCCAAGGGCGAGACGCTGGCGCTGGTCGGTGAATCCGGCTCGGGCAAGTCGGTCACCGCGCTGTCGGTGATGAAGCTCTTGCCCTATCCGCCCGCGCATCATCCGTCGGGTTCGGTCCGCTTCAAGGGCCAGGAGCTTCTGGCCCTTCCGGAGAACGAAATTCGCAAGGTTCGCGGCAACGACATCACCATCGTGTTCCAGGAGCCGATGACGTCGCTCAATCCGGTGCACCCGATCGAGAAGCAAATTTCCGAGGTTCTGCTGCTGCACCAGGGCCTGACCGGCGCGAAAGCGCGTGCGCGCATCGTCGAGCTGCTCGGCCAGGTCGGTATCCCCGATCCGGTGGCGCGGCTCGGCAGCTATCCGCACCAGCTTTCCGGCGGCCAGCGCCAGCGCGTGATGATTGCGATGGCGCTCGCCAATGAGCCCGATCTGCTGATCGCCGACGAGCCGACCACCGCGCTCGACGTCACGGTGCAGGCGCAAATCCTGCAACTGCTCAAGGACACGCAGAAGCGGCTCGGCATGTCGCTCTTGTTCATCACGCATGACCTCGGCATCGTGCGCAAGCTCGCCGACCGCGTCTGCGTCATGCAGCAAGGCAAGATCGTCGAGCACGGCGATGTCGAGCGCGTGTTCACCGCGCCGGAACATCCCTATACGCGCGCGCTTCTGGCCGCCGAGCCGAAGCCCGATCCCGCGCCGCCGCGCCCGAGCGCGCCGGTGGTGGTCGAGACCGACGATTTGAAGGTCTGGTTTCCCATCAAGCGCGGCGTGCTGCGCAAGGTGGTCGGCCACATCAAGGCGGTGGACGGCATCAGCATCGCGCTGCGCAAGGGTGAGACGCTCGGCGTGGTCGGTGAATCCGGCTCCGGCAAGACCACGCTCGGCCTCGCCATCCTGCGGCTGATCTCGTCGGACGGTCCGGTGGTGTTCATGGGCCACACCATCCAGGGGCTCAAGTTCAAGCAGATGCGGCCGTTCCGCCGCGACATGCAGATCGTGTTCCAGGACCCCTACGGTTCGCTCTCGCCCCGCATGTCGGTGTCCGACATCATCGAGGAAGGCCTGTGGGTGCATCACCCGCACCTCAAGGCGGCCGAGCGCCGCGAGCGCGTGGTGGCCGCGCTCACCGATGTCGGGCTCGATCCGGAAACGCGCGACCGCTACCCGCATGAATTTTCCGGCGGCCAGCGCCAGCGGATCGCGCTCGCGCGCGCGCTGGTGCTGGAGCCGACCTTCATCGTGCTCGACGAGCCGACCAGCGCGCTCGACATGCTGATCCAGGCGCAGATGGTCGATCTGCTGCGCGACCTCCAGAAAAAGCGCGATCTCACGTATATGTTCATCTCGCACGACCTGCGCGTGGTGGCGGCGCTCGCCAGCCGGCTATTGGTCATGCGCAATGGCAAGGTGGTGGAGGAGGGCGCGGCCGCCGAATTGTTCAAGCAGCCGAAGAGCGACTACACGCGCGCGCTGTTCGCCGCCGCCTTCAATCTCGAAATCGCGCCTGAGGGCGTGGTGGCGCAGTGAACAAGATACAATTTTCCGAGGGCAGCCGAAATTAACGCAGCCGCTTCACGCTGGTGACGTCGCTATCCGCCGCCTTGATGCGCGTGACGGCCGCCGCGGCTGGTTCGATCGCTACCGCCATGGCATGCGCATTGGCGTGGATGAGCGTGTCGCCGTCGCGCGCGATGGCGACGTGGCCCTTCCAGAACACCAGATCGCCGCGCCGCAGGCTTGAGAGCGACGACAACTTACCGAGCGCCAGTTCCTGCATGTCGCTGTCGCGCGGGCACGGGACGCCGGCGGCTTGCAGCGAAACCTGCACCAGCGCGGAGCAGTCGAGTCCCAGCGAGGTCTTGCCGCCCCACAGATAAGGCGTGCCGAGAAATTTCTCGGCGACCGCGACGAAATCCGACTGCCTCGCTTTTACCGGCGCAAGATGCGCGGCCGGAATGTGCCATCCGGCGGCGGTGATGGCGAAGCGTTCGTCCTGCCGCGACACCGCCACGGCCGCGCCCATGGGCAGCTCGGCCAGCGGCGGCGCTTTGATGTCCTCGCTGGGAAAAGCCAGCGTGCGCAGGGCCGTCACTTTGTGGGTCGGCGCGGGCCCCGACGGTCCGAGCGCCTTTGCCGGCA
>DATCXE010000194.1:0-5329 GCA_036565985.1 Bradyrhizobium sp. | reverse complement strand
GGCCTTTGGTAAATCGGGGAGTTTGGGACCGCCGGATGTTCCGGATTATTCGTCCTCTTCGGGCTGCTCTTCCGGCGGCGCCAGGCCCTCGAGGCCCTTCAGGAGTTCTTCCTCGGTCATGCGCTCGACCGCGACCTCGGTGTCGTCGGCATCGACGCTGGCGCCGGCCGAGCCGATCAGCGGCACGGTATCGGGCTCTGGCTCGTCGACTTCGACGAACTTCTGCAGGGAATGAACCAGTTCCTCCCGCAAATCTTCCGGCGAAATGGTGGAATCGGCGATTTCCCGCAGCGACACCACCGGATTCTTGTCGTTATCGCGATCAACCGTGAGTTGCGATCCGGACGAGATCATACGGGCGCGATGTGCCGCCAGCAGAACCAGGTCGAACCGGTTGTCGACCTTGTCGATGCAATCTTCCACGGTGACGCGCGCCATAGACTGTCGCTCCGTTAAATGGGGCCAAATATGTCGGTTATGGGCGCTAGTTATAGCGGTCGACGGGGTTTCGCAAGACTAAATTTGTGATTTGCGTTCCTAATGGGCTCTGGTAACCCCGCACTCGGGGCCAGAATGGCCGGAGCGTCCAGACGCGGCGAGGTTGCTGCACAGGACAAGTAAATCTCTTCATTGCATCGTCAAAAGTATAGGTTTTTCGCCCTCGCCGCACCATAATCGCAGTGGTGACTGTCGTGGGGCACGATTCACCGGACTTTGGACTGCAGGACTGGAAAGTGCGCGGCCGCTGGCCGCGGCGCTATGGTCTTTAAACAACAACGCGAGAAAGCTTTAATGTCACCCGTTTCCAACAAGATCGCGCTCTTCATCGATGGGGCCAACCTCTATGCAACCGCCAAGACGCTCGGTTTTGACATAGACTACAAGCGCCTTCTCAAGGAGTTCCAGAGCCGAGGTACGCTGCTGCGCGCGTTCTACTACACGGCGATCATTGAGGATCAGGAATACTCGTCGATCCGCCCCTTGATCGACTGGCTCGACTACAACGGCTACACCGTCGTCACCAAGGCGACCAAGGAGTTCATCGACGCCTCCGGCCGCCGCAAGGTGAAGGGCAATATGGACATCGAACTGGCCGTCGATGCCATGGAACTCGCCGAGCATGTCGACCAGATCGTGCTGTTTTCGGGCGACGGCGATTTCCGCTCGCTGGTGGAAGCGGTGCAGCGCCGCGGCGTCCGCGTCACCGTGGTTTCGACGATTTCGAGTCAACCCCCGATGATCGCCGACGAGCTCCGGCGCCAGGCCGACGTATTCACCGACCTCGTCGAGCTGCAGTCCAAGCTCGGCCGCGACCCTTCCGAGCGTCCCGCCCCGCGCGAACCCCGCCATCACGCCCCGCAATTCCTGCAGCGTGCGACCACCATGGCACCGCGCGCTTCCGACGACGATTTCGACGATTGAGAATAACAGGCCCCGCTGCTAGAGCCTCGGTTCTGATTGAAAACAGAACCGGGGCTTTTTGTTTTGGCCCGCTTTCTCGACGCGAATCGGCATCCACCCCGGAAAACGCTTTGGCAAAATGGCTAGCATCGCCGCCTCCCCTCGCATCAGACCTGATCCCGATTGCCCGCTCTGCCCGCGGCTAGCCGACTTTCGCAAAGCCGCACGCAAGCGCGAACCGGACTGGTTCAACGCGCCGGTCGATTCGTTCGGAGATGCCAACGCGCAGCTTTTGATCGTCGGGCTGGCGCCGGGCATGCAGGGCGCCAACCGGACCGGACGCCCCTTCACCGGCGACTATGCCGGCGACCTGCTGTATGCGACCTTGCTCGAATACGGCTTTGCCCGGGGCGTGTATCAGGCGCGGCCCGACGACGGGTTGGAGCTCGTCGACTGCCGGATCAGCAACGCGGTGCGCTGCGTGCCGCCGCAGAACAAGCCGCTGCCCGCCGAGATCAACACCTGCCGGCAGTTCCTGATCGCGACGATTGCGGCCATGCCCAGGCTTCGTGCGATCGTGGCGCTCGGGCGGATCGCGCACGAATCGACCTTGAAGGCGTTGGGTCTTCGCAATGCCGCCGCTCCATTCGGGCACGGGGCCGTGCATGAGGCCGGCGCCATCAGGCTGTACGACAGCTATCACTGCTCGCGCTACAATACGAATACGCGGGTGCTGACACCGGAGATGTTCCGCAACGTGTTCGCGACCGTGCGCGCGGATCTCGATTCGTAAAGCCAGACCTCATCCTGAGGAGCCGCGCAGCGGCGTCTCGAAGGATGAATGGCACCAGTGGGCCCTCGTGGTTCGAGACGGCGCGGAGCGTTGGCGCCTCCGCACCATGAGGGTTTGATGGTTGCTTAGATCGGATTTGCCTTCAGCCACGCCAGCACATCGCCGGCGTTCCGGTCCGGCGGAAACACCGGATAGAACACGTGGGCAATGCGTCCATCATCGACGATCAGCGCCAGCCGCTTGATCAGCGTCAATCCGGCCACCTGCATCGTCGGCAGCTTCAGGGCGCGGGTCAGCGCCAGCTTCTCATCCGACAGCACCGCGAACGGCAAATGCAGCCGTGACGCCATCTCGGTCTGGTAGACATTGTCCTGCGTCGACAGGCCGAATACATGCCTGGCGCCGGCGGCCTTCAGATCCGCGAACAGGTCGCGGAACGAACAGGTCTGCGGCGTGCAGCCGCGCGCGCCTGGGATCATGTCCCAATCGTCGACGAGCGCGATCTTGCCGGGCTCACCGGTGCGGGGATAGGCGAACACCACCGTGCGGCCGGGCAACGCCGACAGCGTCACCGAATTGTCGTCGGTGGCCAGCAGGCTGACCGGCGGGATGGTCATGCCGACCAGATGCGCGGCCGCGCCATCGTCCGTCGGCGCCGGGATCTTGCTCCAGTCGACTTCGAGCAGGTTTGATTGAACCATCGTGTGCTCCCTGGATAATGGCGAATAGCGAATGGCGAGTAGCGAATGGAACTGCGGCGCACCGGCATTGCCCTATTCGCCATTCGCTATTCGCCACTCACCCCCTTGCCCGCATCAGGCGGCCTTTTTCCCGGCCCCAGTCGCGCTTCTTCTCGCTCTCGCGCTTGTCGTGCAGCTTCTTGCCCTTGGCGATCGCCAGCAACAGCTTGGCGCGACCGCGCTCGTTGAAATAGAGCTTGAGCGGGATCAGCGTCATGCCCTCGCGATCGACCGCGCCCATCAGCTTGTTGATCTGCTTTCGGTGCAGCAGCAGTTTGCGCGGTCGCTTGGGCTCATGGTTGAAGCGGTTGGCCTGGAGGTATTCGGGAATATTGGCGTTGATCAGCCAGATCTCGCCGTTCTTGGAATCCGCATAGGACTCCGCAATCGTGGTCTTGCCGTTGCGGATCGACTTCACTTCCGTGCCGGTCAGCGCAATGCCGGTTTCGACCGTGTCCTCGATCGCATAATTGAACCGGGCCTTGCGGTTTTCGGCGACAACCTTGATCGGGCGCTCGTTCTTCTTCTCGGCCACATCAAGCCTTCTTGAGGAGATCTCGGATCTCGGTCAGCAATTCTTCCTCGCGGGTCGGCTTCGGCGGCGTGCTCGGCGCAACCTCTTCCTTCCGCTTCAGCTGGTTCATGGCGCGAATCACCATGAACAGCACGAAGGCGACGATGAAGAAATTCAATGTCAGCGTCAGGAAATTGCCCCAAGCCAATACGGCGCCCTGCTTTTTGGCGTCGGCCAGATTGGTCGCCGTCACCGACTTCGACAGGCCCGTGTAGTAGTTGGAGAAGTCGAGACCGCCGGTGATTGCGCCGATGATCGGCATGATGACGTCGCCGACCAGCGACGCGACGATGGCGCCGAAGGCCGCACCGATGATGACGCCGACGGCGAGGTCGACGACGTTGCCCTTCATGGCGAATTCGCGAAATTCCTTCAGCATGTTGGCTTCTCCACTTCGTTCGCGCTGACCGCCGCGTCAGTTGATCAGACCGGCATGCACCATCGCGCTACGGACCGCAACGCGCGTCGGCTCAGATACCGGGACCATCGGCAGGCGCAGCTTCTCGTCGATCTTGCCGAGCAGCGAGAGCGCGTATTTCACAGGGGCCGGATTGCTTTCGATGAAGAGGTTGGTGTGCAGCGGCATCAGCTTGTCATGCAGCTTGAGCGCGGTGGCGTGATCGCCCTTCTGCCATGCCGCGTGGAATTCCGAGCACAGCCGCGGCGCGACGTTTGATGTGACCGAGATGCAGCCATGACCGCCATGCGCCATGTAGCCGAGGATGGTGGCGTCTTCACCCGAGAGCTGGTTGAAGTCCTCGCCCATCGAGGCGCGCTGCTCGGATACCCGCACCATGCTGGCGGTCGCGTCCTTTACGCCGGCAATGTTCTTCAGTTCGAACAGCCGCGTCATGGTCGCGACCGACATGTCGATCACGGAGCGGCCTGGAATGTTGTAGATGATGATCGGAATTCCGATCGCGTCGTTGATCGCCTTGAAGTGCTGGTACATGCCTTCCTGGGTCGGCTTGTTGTAGTACGGCGTCACCACCAGCACCGCATTCGCGCCCGCCTTCTCGGCATGCTCGGCGAGTTCGACCGCTTCCCTGGTGGAGTTGGATCCTGCGCCCGCGATGACGGGCACGCGTCCCTTGGCCTCGTCGATGCACCATTCGACGACGCGCTTGTGTTCGTCGTGGTTCAGCGTCGGGCTTTCGCCTGTGGTGCCGACCGGCACCAGGCCATGCGTACCTTCGGCGATCTGCCAGCCCACGAGCCCGCGGAAGGCCGCCTCATCGACCGAGCCGTTTTTGAAAGGCGTGACCAAGGCGGTGAACGATCCCCGAAACTTTGTCTTGGCTGCCATGGACTTCCTCCAAACGCTTAAGGTACGGCGCGACCGAAACTGGATTTCAATTCATATCGGGTCTGGCGATCGGGCGAAAGGGCCGCGCACATGGCCCTAGCGCTTTGTTTTGACGCCCTTTCTTGGTTCGAACGGTAGCCGCGCAAGCTTGAGACGCCTTTAGCCGCGATTTTGCCGTGGTGATGGCGCAAACAGCACGGGCTGCGAAGTTTTAGGATTTTGTCCACATATTCAATCAAATAGATCTAGGGCCCGAGCGATTGAATGATTCGCCGCCGCAGAGGAACGCCGTGACCCCTTCCGCCCGCGCAGCTGCATTTCGGTCGACCGCACTGGCCACGAGCCTTGCGCTGGCGATCGGGTTGTCCGCCCTCCCCGTGGAGGCCTGGGCCAAGCCGAAAGTTCCACTGCCGAAGCCGCGGCCGATCGCCCGTAGCGTCGTTCCCAAGACGACTGTGAACACGACCGCGAATCCGACAGCGGCCCCGCACGCGAATCCCGCCGCCCCTGTCGCG
>DATCXE010000192.1:0-14402 GCA_036565985.1 Bradyrhizobium sp. | reverse complement strand
CCGTATTGAATCAGATAGGCGTTCTTGGCGAGCCAGTCGTAATACTGGTCCGAGACAACGTCAGCGCGTTCGAACGGGTCCATCCGCAGATTGAAGACCTTCGGCGCACGCAGACAGGTGAACGGATTTGCCCACACCTCGAATCCACCGGGCTTCCGCTGCTCGCAGAACACGATCTTCCAGTCGCCGTAGCGATAAGCGACCACTTCGCCTTCGTCGTTGAAGTAGTAGAACGCGTCGCGGGCAGATTTCGGCTCCTGGCCTGTCAGGTACGGAAGCTGGTTGTAGCCGTCCAGATGCACCTTGAAGTTCTTGCCGCTCAGATTGGCGCCCTTCGCCAGCCGATCCTTGATGTCGGTATCGCCGGCTGCGGCGAGCAGCGTCGGGAACCAGTCGAGACCGGAGACCATTTGATTGGATATTTCGCCGGCCTTGATGCGGCCGGGCCAGCGCACCATCGCGGGCACGCGGAACGCTCCTTCCCAGTTGGTATCCTTCTCGCTGCGGAACGGCGTGGTCGCCGCATCCGGCCACGACCATTGGTTGGGACCATTGTCGGTGGTGTAGACGACGATCGTGTTGTTGGCGATGCCGAGGTCGTCGATCGCCTTCAGCAGCTTGCCGACGTCGCCATCGTGCTCGATCATGCCGTCGGCATATTCGTTGCCGGGCATGCCGCTCTGCCCACGCATGGATTCGCGCACATGCGTAAATGCGTGCATGCGCGTCGTGTTCATCCAGGTGAAGAACGGCCTGTTGGCCCGCGCCTGCCGCTGCATGAAGTCGATGGCTGCGGCGGTGGTTTCGTCGTCCACCGTCTCCATGCGTTTCCGGTTGAGCGGCCCGGTGTCCTCGATCTTGCCGTCGGCGGAAGCCTTCAGCACGCCGCGCGGCGAGTTAGCCTTGACGAACGCCGCATCGTTCTTGGGATAGTAAGGCCGCTCGGGCTCTTCTTCGGCGTTGAGATGATAGAGATTACCGAAGAACTCGTCGAACCCATGCCTGGTCGGCAGATACTCGTCACGGTCGCCGAGATGGTTCTTGCCGAACTGCCCTGTCGCGTAGCCAAGCGGCTTGAGCGCCTGGGCGATCGTGATATCGCGATCCTGAAGCCCTACCGCAGCACCGGGGATACCGACCTTGCAAAGCCCGGTGCGCAGGCAGACCTGGCCCGTAATGAACGTGGAGCGGCCCGCCGTGCAGCTGTTCTCTGCGTAATAGTCGGTAAACCGCATGCCCTCTTTGGCGATCCGGTCGATATTGGGCGTCCGGTAACCCACCAGGCCATCGGTATAGGCGCTGATATTGGATTGGCCCACATCGTCGCCGAAGATCACGAGGATGTTCGGCTTCGCCGCTGCCGGCTGCTGGGCCAATGCCGGCGTTCGCGCCAGCGGCGAAAGGCTTGTTGCGACAAGTGCCGCGGCGAACAAGGTGCGAAGCAAGGCTTTTGGTTTTGGCTTGACGTCGTCGCTCATTCGGCACTCTCCGTTACTGTTTTCATTGTGAGCCGTGTTCGGTCGACCGTAGTCAGCTTCGTCGCCGTGCCGGGCATCACGTTCCCGGCTATCCGCTCCTCTCGTTCGTTCCTGCTTGACGGGTGACGCACCTGAAACTGACGTGACTGGTCGAGGTATCCACCGCTTCGGCATGGCGCGCCGCCGGGCGGTAGCGCCGGCAGTAGTTCGGCGCGCAGAGATGCGAGCCGCCCTTCAGAACCTTGCGCGGAATGCGGATGTTCGGTTGACATGGATCAAGGCTGTCCGCTTCGGGACCGCCGCGCGGATTGCGCGGGATGCAGCACGCCTTCAGTTCCTCGGCTTCATGCTTCTGCGACCACCAGTCGCAGGTCCATTCCCACACGTTGCCGATCATGTCGTGAACGCCGTAACCGTTCGGCGGAAAGGCCGTCACCGGCGAGGTGCGCTCATAACCGTCCTCGCGGAGATTCTGCACGGGAAAATTTCCCTGCCAGGTGTTCGCCATGTGCTTGCCGTCAGGCATCAGCGTGCTGCCCCAGGCGAATTCCTCGCCGTCGAGTCCGCCTCGCGCAGCGAACTCCCACTCGGCTTCCGTCGGCAGATCCTTGCCGGCCCATCTGGCGTAGGCCAGCGCATCGCCGTAGGAGACGTGCACGACAGGATGGTTGTCGAGTACGTTGATGTTGCTCTTCGGGCCATGAGGGTGTCGCCAGTCGGCGCCCTTCATGAACTGCCACCACTGACTCCAGTCGCGCAAATTCGCGACCTGTTGCGGCGGCGAGAAAACCAGCGAACCGGCGTAGAGCATGTGCGGAAGCGCGCCGGGGTAATCTTTTGGATCAGGAGGGATCTCGGCAAACGTCTTGTGCCCAGTCGCCTTGACGAAAGCCTTGAACTGCTTGTTGGTCACCGGCGTCCGGTCGATCCAGAAGCCATCGACCGTCACGCGATGAACCGGAGCCTCTTCCGGATAATGGTCGTTCGAACCCATCCGGAACGTGCCGCCGGGAATCCTGACCATGTCACTGGTCAGGCCATCCTGCGATGGCCGATCGTTCCGCGCGATATCGGGCGGCCGCAACAGCGTCATGGCCGAACTCCAGACGTTGTCGGTTACGGGCAGGTGTCCCAGAATCCCTGCGTCCGGCCTGGATCAGTGTAATACCAGCACATGCCGGGAGCCGGTGCTGCTCCTGCCCACGCTGCGGCCGAGGCCGCCGTCACAAAACCCAGCGCCGCACCGGCGGCGATCGCGCCGCCCGCCGGCCACCTGTACCAGCCGGGCCGCGCCCAGCGTACGCCGCCGCCGGCATATCCCGGTCGCACCACGGCACCGCCCCGCACAACGGTGCGGCTGGCAGCGCCGCCCCGCGGACCGACAACGGTGGTCCGGCGAACCGCAACGCCACCCCGCGCGCGAACTTCAGTAATGAGTTGATCCTGCTGCCTTAGCTGTTGCAGCGAACCATTCGCCTGCGGAACGAGAGCCGATGCAGGTACGGCCGTCAGGATTCCGAACAGGCTCGCCGAAAACGCAACGCAAACAGATTTCATCATGGGGCATTCCACTTCTCTTGGTTGGAAGTTACCTGGATGGAACTCACCGGGATACCGTCGCTGGTGCCATCGTCTCCCGGTTCGAAGCGCGTAATCCTCCCTTCGCGTGCGCCGACTGCGCACGGACCGTCACGTGACCGGCTAACAATCCCGAAAGATGCTAGGGCAACTCGACGTTGTTGTGATGTGCAGTTTGTGCCAATCTGCACGATACCGGACAGATCAGGACGTAGTTTAATCTTGAACAACAGGGAGGCCGAGCATGCTTCGGCCGATCTCGGTAAACAGCTGCAGCCTGGACAGCTTCGAAAGCCTTCAGCAGGCGATTCAAGGGCCCCATGTCGAGGTGATGCAGCTCGGCCGTGGAAAGTTTCGTGGCTCGTTGAGCCATGTCGGCATCGGAGATTTTTCGCTCAGCATCGCTTCGTTTTCCGTCGGCGTTCGCACCTGGCGCGCGCCAACCGACGACAAGCTCATCGTCGGAATGCTGCTCTACTCGGAAGACCGCGTCACCCACCGGTCTTTCGATATGCGTCCGGCGGATATTCTGGTGATTCCTCCCGGCACCGAGCACGACGTAGTTTTCCGTGGCGCCGCGGCCTATGCGGCGATCCGCCTCGATCCCACCGAGGTCACCTCGCTGTTCAAGGGCGAAACGAAATTGAGCGATCCCGCCGCATGGCTCGACAAGAACCATTATCGGGCGGACCCTTCGATCAGCGTCATCGCGACACGCCGACTGCCTCGGATCGTTTCCCACCTGGCGCGACACCAGGATGCGCTATCCGATGCGGTCGTCGACTTCTGGAAGCGGTCCATCATGGACGCCGTAACCGGAACGATCATGCATGCACTACCTGCGGACACCAGAGGCCCTCTGCCCTCCGCGATGCAACTGGTCGGGAAGGTCGACGAGTATCTCGATGCCGCAGGCCTCAGACCGGTCCACATTTCCGAAATCTGCGCGCACCTCAACATCACGCGCCGGACGCTGCATCGCGCTTTCTTCGACGCGCTCGGCATGGGACCGATCACGTTCCTGCGCTGCAAAAGGCTTTGCGCCACTCACTCCGTCTTACGGGATAGCGATCCCGCAACCACCACAGTCGCACAGGTCGCGATGCGGCACGGCTTCATCGAGCTCGGACGCTTCTCGCACTATTACCATTCGTTGTTCGGGGAATACCCGTCCGAAACACTCGGCAGCCGCGGCGGGCGGGCCGATCCGCAGTCGAGACCACGCGCCATGGGCGGCGCGCGGTCGCACTGATCCTTGCTGAACTCGGCGGACGACCGCTTCCATGCGTCACCGTGGCGCCGCGGATTCTTCATCTCTTGCCTTCGACGACAATTTCGATGAGGAACGGCTGGTTTGCCGCGACCGCGCTCGCCAGCGCCGATGCAATGGCGTCGGGATTCTCGACCCTGACGCCCTTGACGCCCATGCCGGCTGCCAGGTTCACGAAATCCAGGTCCGGCCCCGCCAGATCCATCTGCTGATAGGGATGCTGCGTGCCGGGTTCGAACTTCTGGCGCCAGACGTCCACGTTGTGCTTCAGGATGCGATATTCGCGGTTCGACAGGATGACGAACACGATCGGCAGCTTGTGGTGGGCCGCCGTCCAAAGCGCCTGGATG
Organism: Bradyrhizobium sp.; assembly: GCA_036565985.1. Classification (GTDB taxonomy): domain Bacteria; phylum Pseudomonadota; class Alphaproteobacteria; order Rhizobiales; family Xanthobacteraceae; genus Bradyrhizobium. Next base: position 9,726 of record DATCXE010000192.1, on the reverse strand, counting down.
CTGTACATCGCCGAACCATCGCCGGAGATGGCGACAACCGGACGATCCGGCATGGCCACCTTGACACCCAGCGCACCGGACAACCCCTGACCGATGCCGCCGCCGCGGCCGCTGAAATAGTCCCCCGGCCCCCGATAGTCGAACGTTCGTGCAAGGTCGAGGCTCGCGGTGATGCTTTCATCCACGATCACGACATTATCGGGCAGTCCACGCCTGAGCTCCGCCATCACGCGCGGCATCGAGCTTGGCTCACGGCTCCAGTTCTTCTCCAGTCGCGCCCGATGCGCCTCCCTGTCGCGCGCGCTCAGTTGAGCCAACGCCTGGTTGCGGCCTTTCGCGGCGAGCCGAAATTCCTCGCTCTGCCGCGCGCGCACCGCATTCGTCAGCGATACGATGCTGGTGGACATTTCGCCGACGATCCCTCCATCGAGGCGATGATTGAAGGCCAGCCGCTCGGGCGATTCCTCGATCTGGACGACGAGCGCACCTTTCGGGAAATGGCTCCCTTCGGCGTACCAGATGTCCTCGAAAAATGGCCCGCCCAGGAGAATGACGAGATCGGCGCCGCCGAGCGCCCTGCGAATCTGTGCCGCATCGGGCGGAAGCGACTGACGAAAGCTGGGGTGGCTGGTGGGAAAGGACGCGTGGTGCCGCAAGCCTTCAAACCAGACCGATGCGCCAATCGCCTCAGCAAGCTGCACGAGCGCTTCGGTTGCGCCTCCAGATCTGGCAACGTCGTCGCTGGCGATGATCGTGGGACTATTCGATTTCAGGAGGAGCGAAGCGACCTCCTCGAGTCCCCTGGGATCCGGATGCGAAGAACGCCATAGTTTTCCGGGCCCGATGGCTTCGACTGACGTCTCCTGCTCCAGCACGTCGATCGGCAGAGACACGAAGACGGGTCCCTTGGGTGCGTCGGTCGCCACCTTGAAGGCACGACGCAGAATGGGCGCAAGCTCGTCCGCACGCTCGACCTGCACACTCCATTTTGTGACCGGCGAAGCCATGGCGACGAGATCATGACCCAGCACGGGATTGGCGAGCCGCATGCGTGTGTCCTGCTGGCCTGCAGTGACCACGAGAGGCGAGCCGGCCTTGAACGCGCCATAGAGCGCCCCGATCGCATTGCCGAGCCCGGGCGCGACATGGACATTCGCAACCGCGGTACGGCCCGTGGCCTGCGCGTAGAAACTAGCCGCGCCAACCGCCACGCCCTCGTGCAGGGCCATGATGTATTCGATCTGCGGATAGGCGACGAGACTATCCAGCAACGGCGTCTCCGTCGTTCCCGGATTGCCGAAGATATGACGCACGCCGTGCGACACGAGGGATTCCATCAGCACACGTCGTCCACGCATTCGATTCCTCGCCATTTTTTTCTACTACTCAGCGACAAGGCCGGGGCCGCTCATCGCTCGTTCTCTCCTGCCTGAGGCAGGATTAGAGAATAGCTCGTGCTGCGTCCACCCGCCGCGTCTTTTTTCAGTACACCCCAAGCAACCAGTTCATCGATGTCTCGCGAAGCCGTAGCTTGAGAAACCTTCGTCAATATCGCCCATTTGGACGAGGTGAGCTTTGCTTCGAAGCCGTCAAGCAGATGGTTGAGAACCTTGCGTTGGCGATCGTTGAGGGCCAGTTCGCGGAGTTTCTCCCAGACGCTCGCCTTGCGCAGCACGTTCCCCAGGATTTCCCCGGCTCCATCGAATGCGCAATCCAGGCAATCCAGGAACCAGTGTCAGTCCTACCTCATGCGGGCGCCATGCCAGCCCCTCGGCAAAAACTGGGCAGACTTGCCCCAACCCCTTGTATTACATGAAATATTTTTTCGGAGACGCGCAACTACCGATACCGACATTCGGTTCAAGATGCGATTTGACTGCGCCGGGGTGGATGCTTCGCGATCACATGAAGCCCGGGTTGCGCGGTAGATACTGGGCCCAGTTGCCGAATTCACGCGACGACATCAGCAGCATCGGAAACTTGATGCGCATTCCATGCTCCATCGCGGTGTTGAGAGCCGCCTCGCTTGCGCCGGGCAAGAATGCCGATACGCGCGACGAGCCACTTTCTGCCGCCAGGCGCATCGCCGTCCTCAACGCGGGAGCGACGGCGTGGGACTCCATGACGGCGAGCGGTCCGATGTGTCCACCGGCGTCCACGTAAGCGTAGCCCACCCATTCGCTTCCGTCGTAGAGGTTGAGCCCCCTCGTCCTGCTATCGTTGATCAGATAGCGGTGATGCTTTTCGCGCGACACGCCAAGAACCCGATCGTCCAGTTGCGCGAGGCGATGCAAGGTCGAAGCTTCTTCCTCGATCGGCGTGGAGTCGAATTGCGGGCCTTGCAAGCGGCCGAGCAAATGCTCTCGCGATGCGCTGACGCTGTAGATCGGAAATCGCGGAAGCATTCCGTGGCGGATGTAGAGCGCTTGCGAGACCGTGTTGAAGCTGAAGGTGATGAGCACCCTGTTCGAAGCGCCCGATATCCTGGCGTGCTCCAGCGTGCGCTTGAGCAGGTCGTTGCCCACGCTCCGTCCCTGGTGATCCGGCGACACGAACAGCTGCGCCAGAAACCACATGTCCCCACAGACCCAACTCCAGGCGAAGCCGAGGATCCGGCCGTCCTCTTCCGCCACCCACAAGCCGCGGGCGTCGTCCTGCAAGGAAAACAGCTGAAACCTGGGAGGGGAGGAGACGGCCATGGGCCCGAAGCCATGCCGTTCCGTGAGATCGTTGATGCTGGAGACGACGAGGGTGTCGGCGAACTCCATATCCTGCGCACGTGCTGGCCGGCAAACCACAGGCATCGGGCAACTCCGTTAGACGGTTGCGTAACGTTCAAAACCTCGCCGTACCGGGATCGAGCCCGAGCGCCAGCCGGCCGGCGATAATGTAATTGTTCGGACTCATCGCGATGTGCTTCGCTGCGGCGTGCACGTCGCGGACCGCGCGCTCAAGGACGCAGGTCTCGAAGATGGCGGCAGCGCCCGCGCTGGCTGCGAGCATGTCCGTGACGGAGATCGCAGTTTCGGCCGCATGGGCGCTGGCGATCCGAATGGCCGCGCGCGCCTCCACCAGCCGTTCGCCGCCCGTCTCGGTCGCAGCCATCAAATCGTTCATGGCATCGATCAGGAAGGCGCGAGCGGCGCGGAGCATCGCTCTCGAGCGCCCGACCGTCGCCTGAACGGTTTCACGATCGCGCAGCAACATCCGGGTGCCCGGGCGGCTTTTCCGGCAGGCAAGCTCGGCGAACGAAGCGATGGCGCCCGACGCTATGCCGAGCGGCACCCCGCAGATGCTCCACGCAAACACCGATGACGGCGGCATGCGATACAGCAGTCCGGCCTGGGTCGGTTGCAATCCGAGAAAGGGATGGGCGTGATCGGCTGGCACGAAAATATCCCGTGCCTCGAAATCGCAGCTTCCGGTGCCGCGCAGTCCGGACACATGCCAGTTGTCGAGGATCGTCACGTCGCCCCGGCCGGGATAGCAGCAGATGAGGGGGACGTCCGGATTCTCGGGCTCGATGCTGGTCAGCACCATGAATCGGGTCGCGTGATGCGCGCCGCTGCCAAACGGCCAGCGCCCGGAAACGCGATAACCGCCTTCGACGGGGATCGCTGTGCCGACCGCACCGGTTGAACTTGCGACAAAGCAATATGGGTCGGCAAACCAGTCGCGTGCGACGGCCTCACCCAGGTAGCCGCCGATCCGGCTCATGCCGCCACCATTGCCGACGAGCCAGCCGACCGAGCCGTCGAGGGCCGACGCGGCCTCGACGACGCTCATGAACTCGAAGGGAGATAGCTCGGGCCCACCGAGCGCTTCGGGTAGCCACAGGCGAAACAGGCCTGCATCGGCCAGCGCCCCGAAAACCGCATCGGGCAAGCGCCGGCCGCCGTCGAAATCATTGCGCCGCGCTGCGATCAGCGGGGCCAACGCTTGGACGGCCGTGAGCGTTCTGCAGACGCGATCGGGAATACCGCCGACCATGGCCGGAGCGGGACGGGCCATCAGGTCAGACTGCGTCATGATCGTCGGCCTCCGCCGGGTTGACAGGGATCACGCATCAGGTGGCGCTCGATATTTTTTCGGCGCCCTGCAGCATGAACGCCCGTTCCCCGGAGGTCCTGAATCCGTTCCGAAAAAGTTGCAAAAAAATGTTAGTCTCCAGGCCATGGCGACGATCCACGAATTCGGTCCCTACCGCCTCGACGCGGACGCCGAGATGCTGTTTCGGCAATCCGAACCGGTCGTACTCGGGCGGCGCGCGGTGACGCTGCTTCGGCTGCTTGTCGAGCGGGCCGGAACGCCGGTTTCGAAGGACGCATTGATGGAGGCCGCGTGGCCGGGGCTTGCGATCGAAGAAAGCAATCTGACGGTGCAGATCGCCGCCCTGCGACGGATATTTTCCGACATCGAAGGGGGCACGACGTGGATCGAGACGTTGCCGCGCCGCGGCTACCGCTACATCGGGCCGGTGGTTTCGACCGGGCCCGATCCGGGCCTTCCCGCCTCACCGGCATCTGCAGCTTCCGACAAGCCGTCGCTCGCGGTGCTTCCGCTGTCGAATTTGAGCGGAGATTCCGCGCAGGATTATTTTTCGGACGGGATCACGGGAGACATCATCGCCGAATTGTCGCGGTTCAAGTCGCTGTTCGTCGTCGCCCGCCATTCCAGCTTCGCATACAGGGGCAAGTCGGCCGAGATCAAACGGGTCGGCCGCGAGCTCGGCGTCCGGTACGTGGCCGAGGGGAGTGTACGCAAGATCGGCAGCCAGGTGCGAGTGACCATCCAGCTTCTCGATGCCGGGAGCGGCTATAATCTCTGGACCGAGCGCTACGACCGTGAACTCGAAAACATCTTCTCACTGCAGGATGAGATCGTCCGGGCGATCGTCGCGGCCCTGCCGGGCCGACTGGAGGACGCCGGCCGCGAGATCGCCCGACGCAAGCGGACTTCGAGCATTACGGCCTATGATTTGGTTCTGCTGGGGAATGAGCGGTGGCGTCAGTTGACCGTGAAGGGTATGGCGGAGGCCAGGGAGTATTTCCGGAACGCCGTCGCGCTTGACCCGCAATATGCCCGCGCCCGCGCCAACATCGCCTGGACCATCGTCTGCGACGTGTTTCTCGAATCGCCCGCCACCGCGACGCTGGACGAGGCGCTTCGCGAGATTGAAACCGCGCTCGACGTCGACGACGGCGACGCTTGGTCTCATGGCGTCTTCGCGCAGCTGCTGTTCCTGCGGAACGAGGACGACAAGGCCGAAATCCATTTCAGCCGGGCTCTCGCACTCAATCCAAACGACGCCGATGTCGCCGCCGTATTCGCCAATATCCTGGTCTACTGGGGGCGGTGGCGCGAGGCGCTCACATGGATCGGGGCGGCCAAACGGCTCAACCCCTTTCCACCCAACCTGTACCATTGGTATCACGCGCTCGCGCTTTATTCGGGGCGCGAGTACGAGCAGGCGGTCAAAGCGTTGATGGAGGCGCGATCCCTCGACAGGTGGTCGCACGGACTCCTTGCCGCCTGCTATGCGCAGATGGGCCGGCTCGGCGAGGCGCGATCCGAAGCGGGAGCATTCGTGAGGGAACGCTCGCGTGAACTGAACGAGAATGGTGACGCCCTGCCCGCGAACACTCTTGATCTCGCCCGGGCGCGAGCCGGAAGGTACAGGGATCCCGCCGACCGCGAACACTTCCTCGATGGGCTACGCAAGGCGGGTCTAACCGGCTGACTCGCCACCGTGTTTGCACCAACTACGATCGGTTGCAAGGCGATCAGAACCTGCAACTCACCGGCCGATGTTGTCGGGGCGATCTCTGCGCAAAAACAAAACCCCAACAATCCGCCTGAGATTGCTGGGATTTTGACAGACTTGGTTGCGGGGATAGGATTTGAACCTATGACCTTCAGGTTATGAGCCTGACGAGCTACCGGGCTGCTCCACCCCGCGTTAAACCGTTGCAAGCCTTCCAAAAAACCAGACCGGAAGCGAATTCGGCCAACGCTTGTTCGGCGCCGATCGGTCCCGTCCGGAGGCTTCCTGAGAAGGCAACCCGGGCAAAGCCATCGGGTGCGAGGGGTATGTATCAACGTCCCCTTGCTTTGGAAAGGGGCAATCCCCGCTTTTGAGGATTTTATGACGGCAAAAACGAACGCAAAATGTATGGCTTAGGGGGCCAAAACCGCCCCATGGAACCGCTCTTGCCATAATGGCCGCAAAAGCGGAGTTTTGCCCTCAAAAGCGCGGCCCGACAGGCCTGCCAGAACACAAAAACCGGGGGGATGCGCGTGACGGATACATTCGATTTCGTGGTGGTGGGCGGCGGCTCCGGCGGCTGCACCGTGGCGGGGCGGCTTTCGGAAGATCCGAAAACTTCGGTGGCGCTGCTGGACGCCGGCGGCAGGAACGACAATTGGGTGGTCACGACGCCGTTTGCGCTGGTGCTGATGGTCGCCGGCAACGTCAACAACTGGGCCTTCAACACCGTGCCGCAGAAGGGCCTCAACGGCCGCATCGGCTATCAGCCGCGCGGCAAGGGGCTCGGCGGATCGTCGGCGATCAACGCGATGGTCTATATCCGCGGCCACCGCACTGATTACGATCAATGGGCTTCGCTCGGCAATGCCGGCTGGTCGTTCGCCGACGTGCTGCCCTACTTCAAGCGCTCGGAAAACAACGCCGATTTCGGCGGCGAATATCACGGCAAGGACGGCCCGCTCGCCGTCAACAAGCTGCGCACGCAAAACCCGGTGCAGCAGATTTTCCTTCAGGCGGCGCAGGAAGCCCAGTTTCGCCTGCGCGAGGATTTCAATGCCGACGAACATGAAGGGCTCGGCATCTACCAGGTGACGCAGAAGAACGGTGAACGCTGCAGCGCCGCGCGCGCCTACATCCACCCGCATATGGGAAGCCGCAGCAACCTTCGCGTCGAGACCGGCGCGCATGCCACCCGCATCCTGTTCGAAGGTAAGCGCGCGATCGGCGTCGAATACCGGCAGGGCAAGGAATTGAAGCAAATCCGCGCCCGGCGCGAGGTGATCGTCTCTTCCGGCGCATTCCAGACCCCGCAACTGCTGATGCTCTCCGGCGTCGGCGACAGCGCTGAACTCAAAAAGCACGGCATCGCCACCGTGCATCATCTGCCGGGCGTCGGACAGAACCTGCAGGACCATCCGGATTTCGTGTTCGGCTACATGTCCGACAATCCGAACTTCAACGGCATCTCGCTCAAGGCCCTGCCGCGGCTCTTGCGCGCGATCCGCCAGTACCGGCGCGAGCGCACCGGGCCGATGACGTCGAACTTCGCCGAATGCGGCGGCTTCCTGAAGACCCGGCCGGATCTCGACATTCCCGATATCCAGCTCCATTTCGGCATGGCGATGGCTGACGACCATGGCCGCAAGCGGCACAAGGGCACGGGGTTTTCGTGCCACGTCTGCCTGCTGCGGCCGAAGAGCCGCGGCAGCGTTTCGCTCGCCAGCGCCGATCCGTCTGCCGCGCCCCTGATCGATCCGAATTTCCTCGGCGAGGCCGACGATCTCGAGACCATGGTCGCGGGCTTCAAAACCACGCGGCGGCTATTGGAGACGCCGGCGCTGCGCGCTTTGCAGAAGAAGGACATGTTCACCGAGGGCGTGCGCACCGACGACGACATCCGCAACCTTTTGCGCGCCCGCGTCGATACCGTCTATCACCCGGTCGGCACCGCGAAGATGGGCGTGAACGACCCGATGGCCGTGGTCGATCCGAAGCTCAGGGTCTACGGTGTCGAGGGATTGCGCGTGGTCGATGCTTCCGTGATGCCGACGCTCGTCGGCGGCAACACCAATGCGCCGACGATCATGATCGGCGAGAAGGCCGCCGACATGATCAGGGCCGGGATGCGGGCGAATTGATCGCCAAGCGAGCTGACCTCATCCTGAGGAGCCGCGTTAGCGGCGTCTCGAAGGATGAATGGCACCAGCGAGGCCTCATGGTTCGAGACGGCGCTTACGCGCCTCCTCACCATGAGGGACTAATGGTTGCCATTGGTTTCCGCGATGCAGACGATTTTAGCGATCGCTCGTCCGGTTCATTGACCCATCGGCATTAAGAATACAGGCGGAGCATTCCGCCATGAACCCTTTCGATGCGGTGATCTATATTGGCCTGGTGATCGCGATGATCACCGGCTTCAACACCGGCCTGGTCCGCAGCGCGGTCACTATCGTTGCCTATATGGTTGCCGTGCCGATCGCGATGTGGGCGATGTCGGCGCTGTCGCCGCCCGCGAACGGCAAGCTGGTTTCCGCGTTTGCACAGAACGGACTGGTGTTCTTTGGCGTGTTTCTGTTCGCCGGCATCGCGCTCGGAAAGCTGGCGCGGGTGATGGTCGACGACGCCACTGGATCGCACGCAGGGCCGGTTGACCGCCTTTGCGGCGCCATGCTGGGCGCGGCACGCATCGGCCTGATTGCGGTCACGATCGTTGCGGTGTTCGACCGGCTGGTGCCGACATCCCTTCAGCCGCAATGGCTGGCCGGGTCGAAGCTGCGGCCATTCCTCTCCGCGGCCGGGCAGAAGGGTTTCAATTCGCTGCCGCCGGACCTCGCCGCAACCATCGATCGCCTGAAACAGCAGATATAGTCGTCCGGACACACTGCCATGCATTTGAAGCGGCGGCAGCCACTTATCAGGGACGCTCGACTTGGCTATTCTTGTTTGACGCGTTTTCTTCACGCGAACCGGTATCCACTTCGCTCGAAAACGCTATAGAGTAGCCCCATCGGACTTCTAGAAATCACCTGACATAACGGGAGTGAAACAGTGGATCTTGGGATCAAAGGCCGCCGCGCCATCGTGTGCGCATCGAGCAAGGGCCTCGGCCGCGCCTGCGCCATGGCGCTGGCTAGCGAGGGCGTGCATGTCACGCTGACGGCACGCGGCGCGGAGGCGCTGAAAAAAACCGCCGACGAGATCCGCAAGGCCAACCCCGGCATCACCGTGAACGAGGTCGCCGGCGACATCACCACGCCCGCCGGGCGCGAGGCCGCGCTGAAGGCCTGTCCCGATCCGGACATCCTGATCAACAACGCCGGCGGCCCGCCGCCCGGCGATTTCCGCAACTGGAACCGCGACGACTGGATCAAGGCGATCGACGCCAACATGCTGACGCCGATCGAACTGATCAAGGCGACCGTGGACGGCATGATGGCGCGCAAGTTCGGCCGCATCGTCAACATCACCTCGGCCGCGGTGAAGGCGCCGATCGAGATATTGGGGTTGTCCAACGGCGCCCGCGCCGGCCTCACCGGCTTCGTCGCCGGACTTTCGCGCAAGACCGTGATTGCCAACGTCACCATCAACGGCCTGCTGCCGGGTCCGTTCGATACCGATCGCCTGCGCGGCACCGCGAAGGGCGAAGCGGAAAAGCGCGGTGTATCCATCGATCAGATCCTGCAGGAACGCGCCAAGCTCAATCCCGCCGGCCGGTTCGGCACGCCTGAGGAATTCGGCCTCGCCTGCGCATTCCTGTGCGCCGACAAGGCCGGCTTCATCACCGGCCAGAACATCCTGCTCGACGGCGGCGCGTTTCCGGGCACGCTGTGAAGGCAGTCTGGTACGAGCGAACCGGGCCAGCACCCGAAGTGCTGGTCCACGGCGAGATGCCGACGCCTGTGGCCGGCCCCGGCGAAGTGCGGGTGCGGCTGGAGGCGTCGGGCATTAATCCCGCCGAC
>DATCXE010000180.1:0-6782 GCA_036565985.1 Bradyrhizobium sp. | reverse complement strand
CGCGACCAACGATGCCGCGCCCGAGCCACCCGCCGAGATCACGCCGGCGATATTGCCTTGTCGCCGCATCCAGTTGGCGAACGCATCGGCCATCGCCGTCACCGCGGCGCCGCGGTCCGGGGCGAACGCGGCCGAGCCGCCGCGGCCATGGTTCAAGGCGATCTCTTGCGCCGAGACGTCGCAGGTCGCGTGTTTGCCGCTGGTGGAGACGTCGACCAGCCGCGTGCGCAAACCGCCTTCGGCGATGATGTCGCGGATGAAGCGGAGCTCGGTACCCTTGGTGTCGAGCGTGCCGACGACCAGCACCACGGGAGGCCCGGAGGCCAGCGCCGTGACCGGCTCGCGCTTGCGCCGCGCAGCCTCGTCGAGGCGGGCGACCTGCGTCGAGAGCGTGCGCGCGGCGGCTTCGATGCGCGCGATCGGGACCGGCTGGGACCAGCGTGTCGGCAGCGTGGGATTTGAGATGTAAATGCGGATCGGTCCGCCGGCGCGCGCGGGCTGCGGGGCTGGCTTCGCTTCCCTGCCGCCGGCGGCGGGCGCATCGATATCGGGTTCGAGTTCGGCATGAAGACCGACGCCGAGCAGGCGCTGCTGGAGTTCGCGGTCCGCGGATAGCCGTACCGAGTCGATGATGCGGTTGATGCGACCATTGACCATGATCGCGACGTTGCGCGAGACCGCGGTCGCCACCCCGATGTTCTGCTCGATCACGAGCACGGACATGTCGCCATCCTCGCCGAGCCGCAGCAGCATCTCCTCAACCTGGGCGACGATGACGGGCGCGAGCCCTTCGGTCGGCTCGTCCATGATCAGAAGGTGCGGGTTTGTGAGCAGCGCGCGTGAGATCGCGAGCATCTGTTGCTCGCCGCCGGAGAGCTGGCCGCCGCCATGATCCTTGCGTTCGGCGAGCCGTGGGAACGTGTCGTAGATGCGCTCGACCGTCCAGGCGCCGGACCGCAAGCCGCCGGCAAGTCGCAGATGCTCGTCGACGCTGAGCGAGCGCCAGAGCCGCCGGCCCTGCGGCACATAGCCGACGCCGAGGCGCGCGATATGGGCCGGGGGCCGCCGCGTAACGTCCTCGCCGCGGACGCGGATCGAGCCGCCGCTGACGGGCACCAGGCCCATGATGGCCTTGCACAGCGTCGTCTTGCCCATGCCGTTGCGGCCGACGACGGAGAATACGCCGGCATCGAGCGAGAGGTCGACGCCCTGCAGCGCATGCGAATGGCCGTAATAGACGTCGAGGCCCCGGACCTCGAGCGCGGCGGCGGAGCGGCGGCCCTCATTCATGGCCGCCTCCGAGATAAAGCTCCTGCACCTCCGGGTCGGACTGGATCTCCTGCGGCAGACCTTCCTTGAAGATGCGGCCATTGTGCATCATCGTGACGCTCTCGACGACGCGCAACGCCACGTCCATATCGTGCTCGATGATGATGTAGCCGATATGCGCCGGCAGCGAGGTCAGGATCTCGACCAGCTCGCCGCGCTCGGTGGGCGAGAGGCCCGCGGCCGGCTCGTCGAACAGCACGAAGCGCGGCGCGCCCGCGAGCGCCAGCGCGATTTCAAGCTGGCGCTGCTGGCCGTGGGCGAGTTCGGCGACGCGCTGGTCCTTCACCGCGGTGAGGTGCACGGCCTGAACGAGGCTCTCGGCCGAGTGCATCAGCGCGTCGTTCTGCACTGGACGCAGGAACGAAAAGCGTCCGCGCGAGACGCCGCGGCAGGCGAGATAGACGTTGTCCTGCACGGTAAGACCGGGGAATAGCGCGGAGATCTGATAGGTCCGCCTGAGTCCACGGCGGATGCGCTCATAGGGCGGGAAGTGCGTGACGTCCTCGCCGAAGAAGCGGATGGTGCCGGAGGAGGGCGGGAAGTCGCCGGTGATGCAGTTGAAAAGCGTGGTCTTGCCGGCGCCGTTGGAGCCGAGCACGGCGCGCCGCTCGCCGGGACGCACGGTAATGGTGACGTCGGTCAGCGCCGCGAGCGCGCCGAACAGCCGCGTCACGCCGCGCAGCTCCAGAGCTGCACCGGCGCCGACGGCCGAGAGGCGCTGCGCGACGCTATCCATGGCCGCGCCCTCCGCCCGGGCGGTCCGCTTGCTGACTCTGACGCCAGCGTTGCCACAGTCCGATGACGCCGTCCGACGACCAGAACACGATGGCGAGGAAGCCCAGTCCGATCAGCAGGCGGAAGCGATTGCCGTCGAGCCCGATCTTGACCAGGAAATCGAGCGCGAAGGTGCGCAAGAGGACAAAGACCAGCGCGCCGATATAGGGACCGACCGGCCGCGTGATGCCGCCGACGACGGCGATGATGAGGATGTCGATGCAGGCGCCGACGCTGACCGAGCCTGGCGAGATCTGGCGGTAGTTCCAGACCTGCAGCACACCGGCGAGACCCGCGATGAAGGACGCCACCGCATAGGCCGCGACGCGGTGGGCATTGACGTTGAAGCCGAGCGCGGCCATGCGGCGCGGATTGTCGCGCACGCCCTGGAGCGCGAGGCCGAACGGGGCGCGGGAGATGTATGAAACGGCGAAGTAGCATAGCGCGGCTACCGCGAGCACCACATAGTAGAAGGGAATATCGGCCCGCCAGTTGACGCCCCAGAAATGTGGCGTGGCGACGGTGTTCATGCCGGTGTGGCCGTTGAAGATCGCCCAGTTCTGGTTGGTGAAGTAGTAGAACGCCGCGCCGATCGCGAGCGTGATCATGATGGTGTAGATGCCCTCGGTGCGCACCGCGAGCGCGCCGCCGAGCGTGCCGAAGATCGTCGCCAGCGTCAGCGCCATCGGCACCGCCAGCCACCACGGCCAGCCCAGGCTGATATTGGCGTTGCCGCTGACGCCGAACACCGCGACCATGTACGCAGCGAAGCCCGCGATGGTGAGTTGCATCAGGCTGACCATGCCGCCATAGCCCGCCAGGAACGTCAGGCTGAGGGCGACGGTGCCGAGGATCAGCGTCGTCGCAAAAATCTCGATCAGGAAGAAGCCGTTGGCGATCAGCGGCATGATCAGCAGGATGACCGCCACGATCCAGGCCGCAGGATTGTTGATGTCAGGCCACCCGCGCACGGCCGGGCGCTGCGCCGTTGAAGCGGGCTTGTGAACCTGGACGCGGGCGTCGTGGGTGACGGACATCTCAGCGCCTCGCGAGCAGGCCCTGCGGCCGAAGCGCCAGCACCAGCACCATGATCAGGAAGGTCACGACGATGGCGTAGGTCGGGATGTAGACCGAGCCGAGCTGCTCGGCGAGGCCGATGATCAGGGCGCCGAGCGCCGCGCCGGGGATCGAGCCCATGCCGCCGACGATCACGACCACGAGCGAGGCAAGCAGGAAGCGGATGTCCTCGCCGGGCGAGAGGGACTGGAAGGTGCCGCCAACCACGCCCGCGATGCCGGCGAGACCTGCGCCCAGCGCGAAGACGAGCACGAAGACGATCTGGATGCGCACGCCGGTCGCGGCGAGGATGTCGCGATCGTCGACGCCGGCGCGGATGATCATCCCGATCCGGGTGCGATTGAGCGCGAGCCACATTGCGATGCCGATGATCACGGACGCCAGGAAGATCACGAGCCGCACCAGCGGATAGCGCAGGTAAACCGGCTCTCCGGAGGATTTCACCGCAGTGATCAGCGGCAGGTCGATCGGGCCGATCAGCCAGCTCGGGGTCTGGATCTGGTAGAAATTGCCACCGCAGGCCCACAGCATGAGATCGGCGAACACGATCGAGAGTCCGATCGTCACCATGGTCTGGCGCAGATCCTGGCCCTCCATGCGTCGGAACACCAGGACCTGGAGCGCGACGCCGACCAGCGCCGTCAGGATGAAGGCGATGATGAACGAAAGGATCCAGGAGCCGGTCGAGGCGCTGATGGCGTAGCCGACATAGCCGCCGAACAGATAGAGCGAGCCGTGCGCGAGGTTGACGTTACGCATCAGGCCGAAGATCAGCGTAAAGCCGCTGGCTACGAGGAAATAGAGTCCGCCAAGCGTGATGCCGTTGAAGAGCGCGTTGAGGAACACCCGCTTGCGGCCGATCGCCTCTTCAAGCCCGGGCGGCCACACCGCGAAAATCAGCCACAGCACCACCGTGACCGCGATGATGACGATCAGCGCCCAGGCAGGATGGCGTTCGACAAAGCGGGTCATGATCGCCGCTCCGTCGTCACGCCACTCCGAACCTCTCCCCGCAGGCGAGGCGAGGGGACACCGGTGCCGGCGGCAAGCCCTGCCATGAACGTGCGCTCCCTGTCGACCGCGATCCTCTTTGCGGGATCGCGTTCGGCTCATCCTAATGGGGCTGCAAGGGAGGCGTTTGATCGTGAGTATCTTTTCGCGCGTCCGTCAGGCGCGCAAAACCTTGGCCGCGCGGCGATAATCGGTCGGCGCCATTCCGACATTGGCGGCGAAGAAGCGGGTGAAGCCGCTCTGCGAGGAGAAGCCGAGATCGAAGCCGATATCGGCGATCGGCGCCTCGCTCGCCACCAGCGCCTCCAGCGCCTGCTCCATCATCAGCGTGTTGAGATAGAGGTGCGGGGTGACGCCCGTCTGGGTGCGGAACAGCCGGTAGAAATGCGGCCGCGACAGGCCGGACTCGCGGGCGATGGTGTCGAGTTCAATCTCGGCACCGGGGCTCTCCGACATCATCTTGATGCACTTGCGCACGCGAAAATCGGTGACGGAACCTTTGGCGCGCGGATCTCGCATGGTCTCGGACTGCTGCCAGCTCTCGTCGTAGCAGATGTCGATCAGCCTTCTCAGCTCGCCATCGAGGCTGTTGAGCGAGGGAGCGCCGCACACGAGGGCGGCTGCGTGCCTGATATGCTTGTCCAGCGCCGCCGACCGCGTGAACTGGGTGCGGCCGAAGCGCAGGCGGTCGGCGCCGGGCGCATCGGGCGCGAACCACTCCGCATTGACGTAGAGCACGAAGAAAACGGCGCCGCCATCGAGATCGGTGGGCAGGAAGTTATGCGGCTCCCATGGATTGACCGCGACCACGGAACCTTCGGTGAGCTCGTAACGTCCATCGCTGACATCGATGCATGCGGAACGTCCCCCGACATGGAAGATCAAATGACCTTCGCGATGTGCGTGGATGTTGAAAGGGCGGTTCAACTGATAGACCGTCGCCCGGCCAAAGCGGCCGTGGAAGACGGCGAGCGCCCGGCTCATGCCTTCCCTCCCAAAGCTTTTGTCTTTTTCTTTTTAGTGTTCAACAACCAGGGAGAGAATGCAAGGGCGCACGATGTCCGCGCCTTGCAGCCTCTCCCCGATCAGTCATCGCTCGCGAACGAGACTACGTCAGTACTTCTTACATTCCGGTACTGTACGGCTTGGCAATCCGATCTTGGCGAACACCGCGGGATCGTAACCCAGCGTCTGGTTCACATTCGGGATCACCTTCACGACCTTCGAGAACAGCGCGCCCTTGCCGTCGTCGACGACCTCGGTGACGAAATTGGTGCCGATCGCCTGGCGGTTGGAGTCGAGCTTGATCTTGCCGTTGGGCGCGTCGAGCTCGATCTTGGCAAGGGCCTCCTTGTACTTGGCCTGGTTGTTGGAGAGATCGCCATTGACCTGACGCAGCGCCAGGATCAATGCCATGGTCGAGCCGTAATAGTTGGTGGCGAGCAGCGACGGGCTCGGGAAGCGCTTGTTCGGCGGGAAGGCGTCCTGATAGTCCTTCACGAACTTCTGCCAGCGCGGATCCTCCCAGGTGTCGGCCTGGCCGCTCGCGGCCAGCGTGCCGACCAGCGCGCTTTTGGCGTTGCCCTTGGACGACAGGATGGTCTGGTCGATCATGATCGAGCCGCCCATCAGATGCGCCTTGCCGCCGGCCTGCTGGTACTGGTTGAGGAAGTTGACGGCGTCGGCGCCGCCGAGGCCGAGATAGATCGCGTCGACATCGTCGGGCAGGGCGGCGATGACCGAGGCAAAGTCCTTGGTGCCGAGCGGCACCCATTGCCGGTTGGTCACCTGTCCGCCGGCGCCGCAGAATTCGAGCACGAGGCCGAACACCTGGGTGTAGATGAAGGAATAGTCCTCGCCGACGGTCGCGATCTTGCGATATTTCTTTTCGTCATAGGCGTATTTGCCAAGGCCCACCTGCCACTGCGCGCCGTCCATGTTGTAGCGGAAGAAGTTCGGAGCCGGATCGACATAGGTCGTTTCCTGGGCACCGGAGGCGGCGTTGATGAAGGTCAGCTCGGGATGGGTTTTTGCGAAATTCTTGACCGCGATGCCTTCGTCGCCGGACAGCGGCGAGAGCAGGATCTGCACCTTGTCCTGCTCGATCAGCTTGCGCACGGCACGGACCGCGGAATCCGGCGTGGCGTCGGTCGAAGCGATGATGAATTCGAGTTCCTTGTCGCCGACCTTCTTGCCGAGCACGTTGAGCGCCGTCTGGAAGCCGCGGATGCCGTCCTCACCGAGGACGGTGTAGGTGCCTTCGAGCGTCGCGGTGACGCCGACCTTGATTTTCTCCTGCGCAAAGGCGGTGCCCGAAAGTAACAGGCTGCTCAACGCAATCAGTCCTAGACTGCCTTTCAACATTGCTCTCCTCCCTGGGGCGTGCTTGTCGCTGTGTTCATCGCTGTTTTCACCGCACCCCCGCACGTCCGCCGCGCGGTGCGGCGTCCGGTCGAGGCCAACGGTTCTTGAGATGAAAGCTAACCGAACTTGGAGGCAGCGCACGCGCCGGGGCCATGCAAGGCTTAACGGGCAGTCTCATTTTGAATGTTGCGGCGCAACTCCTTCCGCGGTGCAATGGGCACCGAACG
>DATCXE010000174.1:0-3335 GCA_036565985.1 Bradyrhizobium sp. | reverse complement strand
CGCCGCCGGCAGCCTTTACCGCGGCCGCGATCTCGGGCGTGTCGGTGGCGACGGCCACCCGGCCGATCCCCGCCTCCTCGGCCCGCCGCAACACGTGGACGATCATCGGCACGCCGCCGATGTCCAGCAGCGGTTTGCCGGGCAGGCGGGTCGCCGCCATGCGGGCAGGAATCAGCACCAGGATGCGGGTTTCGGTCATCGGGACGAGGTCTTGGGGCCTTCGAAAACAGGCCGGAAATAATGGGGATTGGCGGAAAGTCGGCGCGTTTATACGGGTTGCCAGAGCCCGGGCAAACCGATATCTCAACCCTGCTGAGGGTGCGGCGCGAAAGCTGATTCCTGATGCGCCCCCGCGGCCGTTTCCTCGGCCTTAAGTCGACCTTCCCGGCCTGGAGCCTGATCCAACTATGGACTCCTTCGAACTCAACAAGATTCTCGGTGCCGTCCTCGCTACCTGCCTCGTTCTCCTGGTGACGAGCTTTGCCGCCCAGGCCATCTTCGCGCCCGTGAAGCCGGAAAAGCCGGGCTTCGAGATCGCCGTGAAGGAAGACACCCATGGCGGCGCAGCGAAGGAAGCCGCCGCTCCGGCCGAGCCGATCGAGAAGCTGCTACAGACCGCCTCCGTCGAGAAGGGAACTGCCGCCGCCAAGAAGTGCGCGGCCTGCCACACGTTCGAAAAGGGTGGCCCCAACCGCGTCGGACCGAACCTCTATAACGTCTTGAACGAGCCGAAAGGCGAGGGCCGCGCCGGCTTCAACTTCTCGGCCGCCATGAAGGCCAAGGGCGGTACCTGGACCTATGACGATCTCAACGCGTTCCTCACCAACCCGAAGGCCTTCATTCCCGGCACAGCGATGGGATTTGCCGGCATCACAAAGGACAGCGAGCGCGCCGACGTGATCGCCTATCTGCGTTCCCTGTCGGAAAACCCGGCGCCGCTGCCGACGGCGGCGAAGTAAAATTTCGTCAGTCCTGCATGGACTTCCATTGCGGCCAGGCATTGCCTGGCCGTTTGCTTATGTGGCTCGCGGTGTTGTTATTGGGGCGTTTCGCCGCACGGTGGCCGCTCCCGGGCGATTATCATGAGGAAAAAGCAACGTAATTTGTCGAATCCTTGCCTTATATTGGGTCCTCATTAGCTCGGCCTCGTTGTCTATGTAGTTCGTGCCGGGGCGGCGGACTTCGCAAGCAACAGATACTGGCGTCAGCAACAGGAATCCTGATTTGGCAATTACCCGACGACATCTCCTCCAGGGCGGCGCGGTCGCCGCGATGGCCCCCGCTCTCGGACTTTCCCCCGGCCTCGGGATTGCGCCGGCCAAGGCGCAGGCGACCGAACCGGCATGGCGGCACGCGCTGTCGCTGTTTGGCGAGGTCAAATATCCGGCCGGCTTCAAGCGCTTCGACTACGTCAATCCGGAAGCGCCGAAGGGTGGCACGGTGCGACAGATCTCGGTCGGCACCTTCGACAATTTCAATCTCACGGTCGCCGGCGTCAAAGGCTCGCTCGCGGCAGCGGTGCAGTTCATCTACGAATCGCTGACGACGCCGTCGCTGGATGAGGTCTCGACCGAATACGGCGCGCTGGCCGAACTGGTCGGCCATCCCGAGGATTTCTCGTTCGTCGTCTACCGGCTGCGCGCCGAGGCGAAGTGGCATGACGGCCAGCCGGTGACGCCGGAGGACGTGATCTTCTCGCTGGATTCCTTCAAGAAGCATCATCCGCAATATTCGGCCTATTACCGCCACGTCGTGAAGGCGGAAAAGACCGGCGAGCGCGACATCAAGTTCACCTTCGATGCCCCGGGCAACCGCGAGCTGCCGCAGATCGTGGGCCAACTTACCGTCATGCCCAAGCACTGGTGGGAGGGCACCGACAGCGAAGGCCGCAAGCGCGACATTTCCGCGACCACGCTGGAAAAGCCGCTCGGCTCCGGCCCCTACCGCATCAAGGAGTTCGTGGCCGGCAGAACGGTGACGCTGGAGCGGGTCAAGGAATACTGGGGGCGCGATCTCGGCTTTGCCGTCGGGCGCAACAATTTCGACGAGCTGCGTTACGAGTATTTCCGCGATGGCTCAGTGGCGCTCGAAGCCTTCAAGGGCGATCAGGTCGATTGGCGAACCGAAAACAGCGCCAAGAACTGGGCGACGGCCTACGATTTCCCGGCGGTCAACGACAAGCGCGTGGTGCTCGAGGAATTCCCGAACCGCAGTTCCGGAATCATGCAGGCGTTCGCGATGAATATCCGGCGCGAGCAGTTCAGGGATCCGCGGGTTCGTCGCGCGCTCAATTTCGCGTTCGACTTCGAGGAAATGAACAAGCAGATCTTCTTCGACCAGTACAAGCGCATCAGCAGCTATTTCGACGGCACCGAACTCGCTTCCAGCGGATTGCCTGATGGCAAGGAGCTGGAAATACTCGAAACCGTCCGCGCGGAAGTGCCGCCGGAAGTTTTCACCAAGCCGTATACCAACCCTGTCGGCGGCAATCCGGAAGCCGTCCGCGAGAATCTGCGCGAGGGGGTGCGGCTGTTGAAAGAAGCCGGCTATGAGGTGCGCGACCGCAAGCTGACCGACAGCAAGACCGGAAAGCCGTTCACGCTCGAACTGCTCAATGCCGATCCGAGCTTCGAGCGGGTGATGCTGTTCTTCAAGCCCTCGCTGGAACGGCTCGGCATCACCGTCAGCGTGCGCACGATCGATCCGACGCAGTATGAGAACCGGCTTCGCAGCTGGGATTTTGACATCGTCGTGTCCTCATGGGCCGAGTCGTTGTCGCCGGGCAACGAGCAGCGCGAATACTGGGGGTCCCAGGCGGCCGACATGGCGGGGTCGCGCAACATCATCGGCATCAAGAATCCGGCGGTCGACAAGCTGATCGAGCGCGTGATCTTTGCCAGGGATCGAGCCGATCTCGTGGCTGCGACCAAGGCGCTCGACCGTGTGCTGCTGTGGAACAACTATGTCGTGCCGCAGTGGAATTATCCAAAGGTCCGGACCGCGCGCTGGGATCGCTTTGGCCGGCCGTCCGAATTGCCCAAATACGGCCTGTCGGGCTTCCCGTCGCTGTGGTGGTTCGACGCCGAAAGGGCGGCGCGGAACGGTAAACGGTCTTGAAGGATATCCCGCGCATGGCGCAATTCTCTCGCCGGCATGTGCTCGGTCTTGGTGTCGGCGCGCTGGCTGCTGCGCGCCTCCATCCCGCTCGCCCTGTCGCCTTTCACGATAAAGGCGTTGAGCGAATTGAAGGTCGATCCGCCGGAGCCGACGAGTTGCGAAAACATCCCGCCCTTCGGCGCGTCCGGATTGACGTAGGCGAAATTGGGGAAGTCGGC
>DATCXE010000150.1:0-25698 GCA_036565985.1 Bradyrhizobium sp. | reverse complement strand
ACCCACCGCAACCTCATCTTCCAGGCGGGGGCCTTCCGGCGCATCGATCCGGGGCTGGCGTTGCGCGAGACCGACGAGGCGCTCAACTTCCTGCCGCTCTGCCATGTCGCCGAGCGGGTCGGCGGCTACTACATTTCGCTGGCGCTGGGATCGGTGATGAATTTCGCCGAAAGCCCGGAAACGGTGCCCGACAACTTACGCGAAGTGCAGCCCACCGCGTTTCTGGCGGTGCCGCGGGTGTGGGAGAAGTTCTATTCCGGGATCATGATCGCGCTGAAGGACGCGACCTCATTCCAGAACTGGATGTATCGCCACGCGCTCGCCATCGGCAATCGCGTCACCGAGTACAAGCTGCAGGGCGATACGCCGCCGCTGCCGTTGCGGCTCGCCAATTGCGCCGCCCATTATCTGGTGTTCCGCAACATCCGCCGCATGCTTGGGCTTGACCGCTGCCGGCTGGCCTTCACGGGTGCTGCGCCGATCGCGCCGGACCTGATCCGCTGGTATCTCGCGCTCGGCCTCGACATGCGCGAGGTCTACGGCCAGACCGAGAATTGCGGTGTCGCTACCGTGATGCCGCCTGATCGCGTCAAGCTCGGTTCGGTCGGCAAGGCCGCTCCCTGGGGCGAGGTCATGATTTCACCGCAGGGCGAAATCCTGATCCGCGGCGATTACCTGTTCTCGGGCTATCTGAACCAGCCGGAGAAGACCGCAGAGACCATCGATGCCAAGGGATGGCTGCACACCGGCGACGTCGGCTCGATCGACAACGAAGGCTTCGTCAAGATCACCGACCGGATGAAGGACATCATCATCACCTCCGGCGGCAAGAACATCACGCCGTCGGAAATCGAGAACCAGTTGAAGTTCTCGCCTTACGTCTCCGATGCCGTGGTGATCGGCGACAAGCGGCCGTATCTGACCTGCCTGCTCATGATCGACCAGGAGAATGTCGAGAAGTTCGCGCAGGACCACGACATACCCTTCACCAACTACGCCAGTCTGTGTCGGGCGCCCGAGATCCAGGGCCTGATCCAGCGCGAGATCGAGGCGGTCAACGTCAACTTCGCGCGCGTCGAGACCATCAAGAAGTTCTTCCTGATCGAACGCCAGTTGACGCCCGAGGACGAGGAACTGACGCCGACCATGAAGCTGAAGCGCAGTTTCGTGAACAAGCGCTACGCGGCCGAGATCGACGCCATGTACGGCGAACGGGCGGTGGCGTAGCCGACGGAATTGGAACCGGAATTTTTCGAGCGAAGCTTTTTTGAAAACGCGAAGGATCGAGAAGGCCCCACCCTTCGCTCAACACGGGCCATCGAAGAGGAGACTGCAATGTCGAAATCGTTCAAGGCGTTCGGCCTTGCGGTCAGCGCTCTTGCGCTGACCCAGCTGCCGGCCGCCGCCCAGACCAAGGTTACCAATGAAGGCATCTCGGCGTCCGAGATCGTCATCGGCACCCATCAGGACCTGTCCGGCCCGATCAAGGTCTGGGGCGTTCCGGTTTCCAACGGCATGAAGATGGCAGTTGAGGAAATCAATGCTGCCGGCGGCATCAATGGCCGCAAGGTCAAGATGATCCTCGAGGACAACGGCTACGACCCGAAGAAGGCGGTGCTGGCGTCGCAGAAGATGGTCGAGCGCGACAAGATCTTCGCCATGATCGGCCCGATGGGATCGCCCACCGTGCTGGCCGCGCAGGACATCCTGTTCGATGCCGGCGTGTTCCAGCTGTTCCCGCTGACGGCCGCCGAGTTCACCTTCAAGTTCGATCCGGCCAAGCCGCAGGAGCGGCTCAAGTTCAACAACCTACTGCCGTATGTCGAGAGCACGCGCGCAGCGGTGAAATACATGATGGAATGGAAGCAGCCCAAGAAGCCCTGCATCATGCATCAGGACGACGAGTACGGAAAGAACGTGCTTGACGGTTTCAACCAGCAACTCGCTGCGATGAAGGTGACGCCAGCATCGACCACGAGCTTCAAGCGCGGCGCGTCGGACTTCAGCGCACAGATCGCCAAGATGAAATCCGACGGGTGCGACATGGTCGTGCTCGGCACAATCATCCGCGAGACCATCGGCGCGATGGCCGAAGCCAAGAAACTCGGCTGGGACGTCACCTTCCTCGGCGCCACGCCGACCAACGTGCTGGAAGTGCCGGCGCTCGGCAAGGAGGCGGTCGAAGGGCTCTATGCGGCCTCCGGCTTCGAGATTCCGTACGAAGACACCGCCAAGGGCAAGGTCAAGGACTGGCTCGCCAACTACAAGAAGATGTTCAGCACCGACGCGAACACGCAGGCGATCATCGGCTACAACGCCGTGATGACCTTCGCCTTCTATGCCGAGAAGGCCGGCAAGGACCTCACCGGGCAGAAGATGATGGACTCGCTTGAATCGGGCGAGAAGTTCCTCGATATCTTCAATTCGCCGCCGACCAAGTTCTCCAAGACCGATCACCTGGCCAACACCATCACCCAGGTCCAGCAGGTCAAGAATGGCCGCTGGGTGCTGGTCAAGGAAGGCCTGATGTTCTGAGGGAGCGTTTTGCTTCGACGGAGAGGCATCAACGACAAGGGCTGCGCGAGACGATCGCGCAGCCCTTTCGCTTGGCGGTTAGCTCGGGCGGACAAACGCCGTCATTGCGAGGAGCGAAAGCGACGACTTGTCCGCCGTAGCTTTAGCGAAGGCGGAAGCAATCCATCCAATGCACCGTCATTCCGGGATGGTCCGAAGGACCAGACCACAGGTGCGCAATTGCGCACCGGGGAATCTCGAGATTCCGGGTTCGATGCTTCGCATCGCCCCGGAATGACGGTGTGTCGCTATTGCTGAAGCACCCTCAGCAACTGGTCGCCGAGGATCGCGGGTTCTACCGGCGGCAGGTAGGTGAGGCCGGCTGTCCTGGCGAGTTCGGCGATGGTTCCTGCGGCCTGCAGTTCGGAGAGCGCCTTGTTGACCATGACGATAAGGGCCGGATCGCTGGCGAGGCCGACATAGCCGCGATTGACCCCTACCGGAAAAAAGTATCCGGATGCGGCGAGCTTGTTGTCGGGATGGGCGGCACGATAGGCATCGAAGCGGCGCAGATCGAGCAATGTCGCGTCGAAGTCGCCGCGATTGAGCGCACCAAGCAGATCTTCCCGGCCCGGTACCAGATGGGTGATGTCGTCGATCAACCTTCCTTTTTCGAAAGTCATCAGGAGCGCGTCGCCCAGCGTGCCGCTTTCGATCGCGATGCGCAGTCCGGCAATATCGCCGATGCCCGAGATCTTGCGGCTGCGCGCCTTGTCGCCGAGCACGACGGTCAGCGGCGCGTAAGCATAGGGCTGGGTCGGCGCCAGTACGCCGAGCGGTACGCGGCGCCGGCGATCGTCGCGGGTGGCGCCCTCGAAATCCGGCAGCTTGGCCGCTTTGACGCCGGGTACCACAAGCGAGTCCCTGGTGAAGACATAGCTGCCGACCAGCGCGCAGCGGCCGTCGGAGAGCAAGGCGTTGGCTTCGAGAGCCGGGCTCGAGCTTTCGTCGAGCTTGCTTTCAAACCATTGAATCCTGAGCGGCCGGCCGAGGCGTTCGGCAACAGCCTGCGCAAGCGCGACGTCAAATCCGCTGTCGGGCTTTCCGCGCTGATGCATCGAAAGCGGAGGCAGGTTTTCGTCGAGACAGACTTTCAGCGGGTCTTCCGCCGCGCGCACTGCCGTCGCCGTGGCAAAAAGCGCGGCCGCGAGTGCCACGAACCGACTCTTCATGGTTTCCTCCGGCTCGATACGAAGGCCCAGATCTCGGTGATCTCCTGATCGCTGAGAATGTCGGCCCACGGCGGCATTCTGCTGTTCTTGCCCTGCTTCACCGTGGCGACGAATCGCGCGTTGTCGTCAGGGAACGCACGCAAGTCGGGTGCGACTGTGCCTGCCGTGACCATGTTCGGCCCATGACAGTGACCGCACTTCTGCGCATAAATGGTCCTGCCGGGACCGATCAGCGCCTGATCGCTGATGGCGGCCTGTTGCTGAGCGGCAGCCGGCATCGCCATCCACGCCATGGCTGCCAATGCGACGGCGGCAAGAGATGCCGCCGTCCACCTGGGTAGCTGGTTCGTCATTTGCGCTCCGCGATCAGTTCTTGACCGCGAACACCCACAACGATCCGCCTGTAGGCACGTTGGCCAGCCGTTCGTCCCCGGAGAAGATCGAGTAGACGCCGCCATAGCCGCTGGTGACGGCGATATACTGGACGCCGTCCTGTTGCCAGGTCACCGGTTGTCCCTCGATGCCCGAGCCGGTCTGGAAGCTCCAAAGCTTTTTGCCGTCATTGACGTCAAAGGCATCAAACTCGCCGGTCAGTTGGCCGGAGAACACGACGCCGCCGGCCGTCGACAGCACGCCCGAGAAGCGCGGTATGTCGCTCGGCACTTCCCATTTTGACTTTCCGGTCATGGGGTCGATGGCCTTGAGATGACCGCGCGGTCCCTCGGGCCACGCCCACGGATCCGTCAGGTCCATGCCGAGGTACCATTCGCCCTGCTTGTAGACGGCCGGCTCCGTCTTGTAGTTGCCGCCGATATTGAGGGTGTTGGCGTAGGCAAGCCCGGTCTGCGGATTGTACGACATCGGTTCCCAGTTCTTGCCGCCGAGGATCGACGGCTGAACCAGGACTTTCTTGCCTTCGCGGGCGTCCTTGGAGACATCGGTCTCGATCGGACGGCCGGTCTTCATGTCGATGCCAGAGGCCCAGTTCACTTTCACATAGGGATTGGCCGCGAGCAGTTTCCCGTTCGTCCGGTCAAGGACATAGAAGAAGCCGTTGCGATTGGCATCCATCAGAACCTTGGTGGGCTTGCCTTCGACGGTCATATCGGCAAGCACCATCTCGGCGACCGCGTCATAGTCGAACGGATTGTTCGGCGAGAACTGATAGTGCCATTTGATCTTGCCGGTCTTCGGTTCGAGCGCCAGAACCGCGCAGGTGTACAGGTTGTCGCCGGGCCGCACCGCCGCATTGAATGGCCCCGGGTTGCCGACGCCCCAATACACCGTGTTCAGTTCCGGGTCGTAGGAGCCGGTGATCCAGGTCGATCCGCCACCGAGCTTCCAGGTGTCGCCTTTCCAGGTGTCGCCCCCGGGCTCATCGGGGCTGGGCACCGTATGGGTCCGCCACAGGCGCTTGCCGGTCTCCGGGTCCCAACCGTCGATGAACCCGCGTGTCCCGAACTCCGCACCGGAAATGCCAGTGATGACGACGCCATCCGCGACGAGCGGCGCGACGGTCATCGAATAGCCTTCCTTGAAGTCGGCCGCCTTCTGGCGCCACAGTTCCTTGCCGGTCTTGATGTCGAGCGCGATCACGTGGGCGTCGAGCGTGGTGCGGAAAAGCCTGCCGTTGAAGATTGCGCCGCCGCGATTGATGATGCCGCAACATACGATGCGCGGCGTCTCTGCCGGGTACTCGACCTTGGTCTTCCAGATTTGCTTGCCGGTCTTTGCGTCCACCGCCATCGTGGCGTTGTGGTTCGTAACGTAGATGACGCCCTGGTATATGATCGGCTGCGACTGGGCGCTTCGGTCGTCTGCGAAGCTGTAGTTCCACATCGGAACAAGGTTCTTGACGTTGTCCTTGTTGATTTGCGTCAGCGGACTGAACCGCTGCAGATTGTAGCCCATACCGTAGTTGAGAACGTTCGCTGTATCGGTCGCTCCCTTGACCAATTGATCGGTCGTCTGAGCGCTCGCACCGAACGGCGCAAGAATGACAAGGCTTGCGGCTAACGCAATGCACTTCATGCGATCCCTCCCGTTGAACTCCCTGCGTGCCTTTTTTTCCCGGCACTGCGGATAAACAATCTTCCTGAAACGGGAAAGCGTCAATACGAAAACGAATCGCGTGCGAGCGCGCCGCGAAGAGAAAGCGAAGCGATGTGCAGCGTCATCTTTTCGCCAAGCGAAATTGGAAGCGCTGGATGCGCTGCAGCATCGAGACGAGATGCAGATTGTTTTCGCTGTGCGGATTTGGAATAGCGCGGTCGAGCAGCGACTTACATCGGTGACGTTTCGGCGCCGGCGTGAACTGCCGCTTTCGAAACGAGCATAGGCGCTTCGAGCGAAGGTATCGGCGCCGCCTCGTAGCGACGTACACCATCGCCATCGATGACGAATGTCGGCTGATAGTTCCTCACGCTGGAATCCTCGACCATCGCCATGCGGCGATTGTCGAGCATCAGCCAGTGTCCATCCAGCCGCGCGGCAGCGACGGCGTGGTTGTCGCCGTGGATGGTGTCGTGCAGCACCACGATCCGCAGATCATCGGGCGCTATGCCGGCGCGGCGCAGCGCCACGAATTTCGCGATCGCGTAGTCCTCACAGTCGCCGCTGCCGGTGGCGAGGGTTGCGAGCGGGGACGTCCAGATGTCGATCCGGCCATGCTGGGCGAGGTCGCTCATCGGCCTGATGGCGAGATTGATCGCGCGATTGATCTCGCCGAGCCGGGCGCGGCCGTCGCGGAGCTTCGCGGCATCAACGATATCGAGGAATTTCAATGCGGCCGGAGACGCGCAGCGCTCGCGATCACCCTCGCACAGGGCGAGTTGCACCATTTCGTCGTCGAGGCGGTGCAGCACGCCGAGCCATTTGTCGCGCAATCCGCCGGCGGTGAGGGAGGAGGCGGCAAGCCCGAACGGCTCGGCCGAGCGCGCCGTCAATTCTATCGAAACGGACAGTACAAGAGTCTCCGCGCGTGAATCGGCCGCACCGAACCACGCCACGCCGCACGCGACGATGCCCGCGCGCCAGGCACGCGAAAACACTGACAAGACCATTCGACGCCCCTTGTCCGGGCATCGGCAAGTTTACTCCCTGCTCGTGACCGGATCACTTCGTGGGAGCAGGATGGTCGGGGGGACTTTTGATCGGCTTAAAGCCATGCCTTTCCAACGGAAAAGGGCAAAACAGCATCAAATTTGGGTTGCCGTTCTGTCGAAAAGTTTATCTGCACAATTCAGGTCTTGGGCGATCTGTGGGCTGGCGCCCGCCTTAACGCTGCCTTATCGTTGATTTCCGGTTAACGTGGCTAATTCGCATCAGAATTGCGCGATTTGTTGGTCGGTTTGTAGTTTTTGCCTCGAAAGAGACATAAGGTCCGCTTGTGGAACCGAAATCAAGACGATACAAGTAAAAGTTCTGCATTTTTATATTTCGAATACATAAAGTAGTGTTGAATAGACCTAGAAATTTCGAAACCATTGTTGTGGTGATGGCAAGTAATACTTGTAGTGTTCTGAAGATTTTCCCGAAAGGCGACGACTAGAGCCTCAGCCCCGCAAGTTGCGCCCCCTATAGATGGGTTCCGCAATTTGCCATCTAGTGATATGCAAGTTTAGACCTCCGAATATTCTATAATTATTAACCTTATCGGCGATGGTGCCCTTTTGAGCTTGGCCGGCAAATTTACCGATCTGCTGACAGACGGCCCGGGCTCACAACCCCTTGGAAACTTCCAGGTTGGCAGCGTTTCGACGCATGCGCCCTCCGACGCCATTATTGTTCCCGACGCCAATCTGCTGTTCACTGGCGATTTCAAGCGGTCGGGCGTCGACCTGATCCTGTCCGCCCAGGACCGCGAACTGGTTCTGCATGACTACTTCAAGGGCGAGAAGCGGGCGCCGCTGGCGTCTCCCGATGGCGCCCACCTCACCGGCGACATCGTCAACGCGCTGACCGGGTACACCCAGTATGCGCAGGCTGGCGGGGATCCCGCCGTCGCCCAGGTGATTGGCCATGTCACCAAGCTGAATGGCAATGCGACCGCGATCCGCAATGGCGTGTCGATCATCCTGAACCAGGGCGACACCGTCAACAAGGGCGACGTGGTCCAGTCGGGATCGGATTCGACGCTCGGCATCACCTTCATCGACGGCACCGTGTTCGGCCTCGCGTCGAATGCCAAGATGGTGCTCAACGAGATGGTCTACGACCCGAACGGGTCGGACAACAAATCGCTGCTCAGCCTGGTGCAGGGCACGATCTCGTTCGTCGCCGGCGCCACCGCCAAGAAAGGCGACATGAAGGTCGACACGCCGGTCGCGACCATGGGCATCCGCGGCACCGCGGTGCTGGTCGAGATCGACTTCGAGGTGCCGGGGCAGGGCGCTGCGCCGCCCGCGAAATTCCAGGTGCTGGTCGAGCCCGATGGCACCACCGGCTCCTACATCCTGTTCGACAAGACGACGCTGACGCCGATCGCGACGGTCAACCGCGCCGGCACGCAGACCATCATCAACGGCCAGGGCGGGGTCAGCGTCCAGTCGTCGGTGCAACTGTCCCCCGATGCGCAGAAGATCATTACCGACGTCTTCTCTCTGAAGTTCAGCGACCTCAACAATCCCAATACCAAGCTGACGACCAATTTCACCGACTCGATCGTTCCGGAGACATTCTTCGTCAAGACCGCCGCCAACGACTTCATTCCGGTGACGATTCAACTGGTCAGCGTCCCGGGCGGACCGCCGCCGGCACCGCCCCCGTCGCCTGGCGACAGGATCGTGCACATTCCGGGGCCGCCGCAGGCTGACGCCCAGGGCGGCGCCGCTGCCGAGAAGATCGATCTGACCGCGAGCCCCACGCTCACCAGCGTCTCCGGCATCGTCAACTATGTCGACGTCAACGCCGGCGACACGCCGAGCGTCAGCGCCCAGTTTTCAACTTTCACCTACAAGAATGCGCAGCAATCCAACGTCACCTCGACGCTGACGGCGGAGCAATTGGCCGCGATCACGGCGGTCGAAGTGCCGCTGAACGTGGTGCAGGATCCCAACGGCAAGAATATCGGCGCGGCGACCTGGACCTACACCGTCGCCGACGGCGCGTTCGACTTCCTGGCCGAGGGCGAAACGCTGACGCTGACCTATATGGCGCGGGTCGACAACAATTACGCGCCGAACAACGAAACAGCCTTCGTGCCGTTCACGATCGTGATCACCGGCACCAACGACAAGCCGACCATCACCGCGAGCGGCGGCGAAATCACCGAGCGGATCGGCACCGGCCATACCGAGATCGACACCGTCACGGGCACGGTCACCTTCAGCGATCCGGATTTGACCGACCGTCCGGTCGTCACCGCCGGTATCTCGACCACCGATCCGTTCCGCTATTACGACGCGGAAGGCAACGACGTCACGGAGACGCTGACGCCGCAGCAACTGGCGGCGATCCAGGCCGTGCAGGTGCCGCTGACCGTGGTACAGGGGGCCGGCAACTCGCATAACGGAACCGCGAGCTGGACCTACAGCATTGCCGACAGCGCGTTCGACTTCATCGCCGATGGCGAGACGCTGAACCTCAACTACGTCGCGCAGGTCGATGACGGTCATGGCGGCGTCATCTCGACGCAAATCACCGTGTCGATCCGCGGCGGCGATGTCGTGGTCGTCGGGACCAACGACCTTCCGACCATCGACGCCACGAGCGATGCCTTCGCCGAATTGTCGAACAAGACCGGGTCGAACACGCTCCATATGATATCCGGCGCCATCACCTTCACTGATGTCGACCTGACGGATCGCCCGGTGGCGAGTGCGGCCTTCACCTCGTTCACCTTCGAGCCTGCGGTGAACAACGTCGCGAGCGTGCTCACGGAAGCGCAACTCGCGGCCATCGCCGCGGTGCACGCGCCGCTGACGGTGACGCAGGCCGCCGGCAACACCAACGACGGCTCGGCAAGCTGGAGCTACAGCGTCCCCGACAGCGCGTTCGATTTCCTGGCCGAAGGCGAAGCCCTGACCCTGACCTACACCGCGACCGTCGATGACGGCCATGGCGGCGTCGTCACCACGCCGCTCACGATCACGGTGACCGGCAGCAATGATGCCGTCGAGATTACCAGCGGCGCGCAGGCGGCTGCCATCACCGAGTTCGCCGGCGCCCATGGTTCGGACCATGCAGATACGGCGAGCGGCTCGATCAAGTTCGCCGACGTCGACCTGACCGACACGCACGAGGTCACGGTCACCGGAGTAACGGCATCCGGCGTGATAATGGGCCTTGCCGACCATGACACCCGGTCCGGTTGGCTGACGCTGGGCGACCTGATCGATTCCACCGACGGGACCCCCGGATCGCAGGTCTGGACATTCTCGGCCCCGGACCACTATTTCGACTATCTCGCCGATGGCGAAACCGTCACGCTGACCTATACCGTGCAGATCGACGACCACCACGGCGGGTTCACGTCGCAGGACGTCATCGTCACCGTGACCGGCACCAATGACGCGCCGACGGTTGTAACAACCAATGGTGCCATCACCGAAATGGCCGGCACCGGCAATGCCGCTCTCGACCATGCCGGCGGCAGCATCAGCTTTGCGGACCTCGATCTCAGCGACCGGCCGACCGTGTCCGCGTCGTTCGCCGGCTACACTTACAATGGCGCCAACGGCGCCACCGGTCTGTCACTCACTGCGCAGCAGCTACACGACCTCGGGATCGCGCTGACGCTGACGCCGACCGGCGGCAACGCCAACAGCGGTTCGGTGAGTTGGTCCTATGATGTCGCCGACAGCCAGTTCGATTTCCTCGCGGATGGCGAAACGCTGACGCTGACCTACACCGCCACGGTCGACGACCACCATGGCGGTCTGGCCACCAGGCCGGTCACCGTCACCATCACCGGCAGCAATGACGCGCCGATGCTCGCCGCAGAAGTGGCGGGCAAGCTGACGGATACCTCGGCGAACGACGGTTTCGCAGATATCACCGGCACGCTGGACGGCAGCGATGCGGACCACGGCGAGACCGCCTCGCTCAGCTACGCCGCGCTCGACGGCTCCAGTGCTGTGAATACCGCCGTCGCTGGCCTGTACGGCTCGCTGACGGTAAATGCCAACGGCACCTATACCTACGTTCCCAACGCCGCCGCGATCAACGCGCTGCACGGCGGCAGCTACATCGATACCTTCACGGTGCAGACCACCGACGTTCACGGTGCCGTTGCCACCGCCGTTTTGACGGTCGAGGTGACGGGCGCCAACGACACGCCGACACTGGCCGCGGAAGCAACGGGGAAGCTTACCGATACCGCCGCCACCGACACATTCGCCAACATTACCGGGACGCTGGATGGCAGCGACCGCGACAGCGGCGACACCGCCACGCTGAGCTATGGCGTGGTCGATGCACCCGGCCATGTAACGAACGCAGCCGTTGCCGGCGCGTTCGGTTCGCTGACGGTGAATTCCCACGGCACCTACACCTACGTTCCCAACGCCGCCGCGATCAATGCGCTGCAAGGCGGCAGCTA
This sequence comes from Bradyrhizobium sp., assembly GCA_036565985.1. Lineage (GTDB taxonomy): Bacteria > Pseudomonadota > Alphaproteobacteria > Rhizobiales > Xanthobacteraceae > Bradyrhizobium. The sequence continues at coordinate 14,412 of DATCXE010000150.1, read as the reverse complement.
CACCGATACCTTCACGGTGCAAACCACCGATGTCCACGGTGCGGTCGGCACCGCCACTCTGACAGTCGAAGTGAAGGGCGCCAACGACACGCCTTCGATCGTCGGCGAGGTCAATCCCCCCGCGCAAATCATCGTGGTGGCAGCTCCCGCCTCGCCGCACGTGCTTGCCGCCGGCGTGAACGATAACTCGCTCGGCCTGACCACGGAGACGTTCGACAGCCTGACGGCGGGCTCGTCATCGAACAACGGCGCCGGTCGAGGCAATTTCCACAGTGCTGCGCTCGGCGCGGATTTCTCGGCGTCTGGAAATGCAGGAATTGTCAGCGGCTCTTCCTCGGTCACGGCGGCCCCGTATCTCGGCCCGGCACCCGGACACCAGGACACGACCAAGTATTTGAGCATCGGCGGCAACGCCACCGAGACCATCACCTTTGCCTCGGAGAAGAACGTCTTCGGGCTGTATTGGGGGTCGGTCGATTCCTACAACACGATCAAGTTCTACGATGGCAATACGCTCGTTGCCGGCTATACCGGTGCGGATATCAGCCCGCTGCTTTCGAACGGCAACCAGGGTTCGTTCGCCTCGAACGGGTATGTGGAATTCACCGGCCTGCATTCGTTCAACAAGGTCGTGCTCAGCAGCAGCTCGAACGCATTCGAGATCGACAACATTTCAGCCGGATATATTCCGCCGCCGACCCTCGGACCTGTCACGGGTACGCTCAGCGTCCATGATGCCGACATCGGCGACACATTGACGGCATTCGTGACCGGCAATGCCACGATAGAATACAATGGTTCGACGACGATGCCGGGCGGCGTCGACATATCGGCGCTGCTGAATGCCGGCAACGTGACGTTCGACAGCATGCTGAGCAACGGCGGAACGGCGGTCCTGCAATGGACGTATCATCCGATCAACGCCAATCTCGGCTTCCTGCATGCAGGCGATGTGCTGAAGATCAATTTCGTCGCGGAGGTCAGCGACGGTCATGGCCATACCGGAAGCCAGCCGCTGACCGTCACGCTTGTCGGTGCCGATAGCGCGGCGGACGCATCGACCGCCGGGCCGGTAATCGGAACCGACGCTTTCACCGTCACCGAACTCGACAACGGCGTTACCAAAATTTCCGGACTCTATGTCACCGATGCCGACGCCACCGCGTCGACCGGCACGTTCACGGTATCGGCCGCAACCGGAAACGTCGGCAGCACCGTCACGCCGTCGACAGGTACCGGCCCGGGAATAGCCGGGGTCAATGCGGCGCTGAGCAACGGCATCGTCTACGATCCCCACAGTCCGCAGCCGCAAACCGATTCGGTCACATTGACCGTCGCCGACAGTTTCGGCCACACCGATCGGGTTCATTTCATCTTCAACCAGGGTGGAACGGGACCGGACGTCACCTTGACCGGCGCGTCCGGCAAGGACGTCATTTTCGCGAGTGGCCATGCCGACACGCTGACCGGCGGCGTGAGCGCCGACCAGTTCGTCTTCGCGCCCGAAGCCAGCCCGAGCGCCGATACGATTACCGATTTCAAGCCGGGAGAGGATCATATCGATATCCGGGCGTTCTCGTTCGTGGACAGCTCCAACATCGGTACCTGGCTTGGCACCCATGCGGCGACATCCGGCGCCGACACGCTGATCTCGCTCGATAGTGGCGATACCATCACCCTCAAGAACGTCGCGCTCGCCAGCCTGCATGCCAGCGACTTCATCGTGACGCCGCATCACTAGAGCCTATTCCGTTCCGATTGAATCGGAGCGGGGCTCCAGACTCTTGTTTGACGCGTTTTCATGACTCGAACCGGTTTCCACCCCGGATCAAGTCCGGGCAGGCTTTCGCTGGAAAACGCACTGGTGCGACGGCTTCGCCGATCGCGCCAGTGACGTCGATGCCATCTTCCGGCTTGTCTGGCGCCGCCAGTTGGGCGAACAATCGAAGCCATGAAGCGATTTCGAGCCCTGCCAAAGTGGTTCACCCGGCGCATCGGGTATGCCCGGCTGCTGTGCCTCGCGCTGTTGATCGGCTTTGCCGCATTGCGCGTCGCCGATCCGGCGCCGGTCGAGGAAATTCGTGTCAGGACCTTTGACGCTTTCCAACGCGTCGATCCCCGCAAGAAGACGGCAAGGCCGGTCACAATCGTCGACATCGACGACAAGAGCCTGGAAAAGCTCGGGCAGTGGCCGTGGCCGCGCACCCGGATCGCGGATCTCGTGACCGAACTGACCCGGCTCGGCGCGGTCGTGATCGCGTTCGACGCGGTGTTCTCGGAGCCCGACCGTCTCAACCCTGCCTTTGCGGCCGATACCTTCCGCAATCTCGACGAGGATACCCGCGCCAGGCTGCGCGCCTTGCCGAGCAACGACGAGGTCTTTGCCGACGCCATCAGGGCTTCCCGCGTCGTGCTCGGCGAATCCGGGCTGCCGGAGGAAATCGCGCCAATCGACAAGTCGCTGCCGGTCACCGGGCTCGCGATGCTGGGCGAGGAGCCGCAGCGGTTCATGTTCGATTTCCCCGGCCTGTTGCGCAACGTGCCGGTGCTGGAGCACGCGGCCGCGGGCCGCGGCCTGTTCACGATCAAGCCCGAGCGCGACGGCATCGTGCGGCGGGTTCCGATGATCATGCAGGCGCAGGGCCAGACCATGCCTTCGCTGACGTTCGAGATGCTGCGTGTGGCCACCGGCTCGGGCACGATCCTGATCAAGGCCGAGAAGGGCGGCATCAAGAGCATCGGCATCAAGGGAATTCAGATTCCGACCGACCATAACGGTCAGCTCTGGGTGCACTACGCGCGCAACGATGCCTCGATCTATGTCCCCGCCATCAACGTGCTGGAGAAGAACGTTGCGCCCGACATGATCGCCGGTAAGCTGGTGCTGATCGGCACCTCGGCGGTCGGCCTCAATGACATCAAGACCACGCCGGTCTCGCGCGCCATGCCCGGCGTGGAAATCCATGCCCAGGTGCTCGAAACCACCTTGAGCGGCGAGGTGATCTCGACGCCGATCTACGGCATCGTCGTCGAATTCGCGACCGCGCTTCTGTTTGGTCTGTTGGTGATAGCGTTTGCGCCGCTGTTCGGCCCGGTCACGCTGGTTGCTCTTGGTGCCGCGTTCGCATCCGTCCTGATCGGAACGTCGGTCTATTTCTATACGCAGCACCGCCTCCTGATCGATTTCACCTATCCCCTGTTGTCGACGACGGCGATTTACCTGACGCTGATCTTCTCGAGTTTCGTGCGCGAGCAGCAACAGCGCAAGCAGATCCGTGGCGCCTTTGCGCAATACATGTCGCCGGTGCTGGTCGAACAGTTGGCGCAGTCGCCGGAAAAGCTGGTGCTCGGCGGCGAGGAGCGCGAGATGACCATCATGTTTTCCGACATGCGCGGCTTCACCTCGATCTCGGAGACCTACAAGAGCGATCCGCAGGGCCTCACCGCGCTGATGAATCGCTTCCTGACGCCGCTCACCAACGCGATCCTCGCGCGCAAGGGCTATATCGACAAGTACATGGGCGACGCCATCATGGCGTTCTGGAACGCGCCGCTCGACGACAAGGGCCACGAGCTTAACGCCTGCGAGGCGGCGCTCGACATGCTGGAGCGCATTGATGAACTCAATCAGGTGCGCGAGCAGGAAGCAAAGGAAGAGGGGCGCTCGTTCATTCCGCTCAATGCGGGCATCGGGCTCAATACCGGCACCTGCGTGGTCGGCAACATGGGGTCCGATCTCAAGTTCAATTACTCGGTGTTCGGCGACAGCGTCAATCTGGCCTCGCGCCTCGAGGGGCAATCGAAGGAATATGGCTTCCCGATCATTGTCGGCTCAAGGACCGCGCTCGCGGTCAAGGAGAAGTTCGCGATCCTCGAACTCGACTTCATCATGGTGAAGGGCAAGAAGGAACCCGAGGTCATCTATGCCATCGCCGGCCGCGAGGACACCTTGCAGTCCGGCCGCTTCCAGCGGCTGCGCAATCTGACGATCGAGATGCTTGCCTGCTACCGTGGCCGCGACTGGGAAGGCGCGCTGGCCGCCATCGCACGCGGCCGCAAGACCGACGAGGCGAATTCGCTGGAACTGCTCTACCAATTGTACGAGGCGCGGATCCGCGGCTACATCGAGAACCCGCCGCCGGAAGACTGGAACGGCGCCTTCGCGCTGCTGACGAAGTAGTTCATCATCCGCAATCGTCATCACCCGCGAAGGCGGGTGATCCAGTACTCCGGGGCGTCAGCGATTGACCGAGAGGCTGCGGATTACTGGATACTCCGCTTTCGCGGAGTATGACGACCATTGTGAGCGGCGCGACTGCCTCAACTAGCTCTCTACTCCAGCCCGATCTGCGTCAGATCCTGGAACCAGTGCTGCGCCTGCACGAACTTCTTCACCTTCGGCGACAGCGCGTGCGGGTTGGTGTCGTGTACCACCCACACCAGCGTGGCGTCGTCGACGATCTGGGCGTGGGCCTGCGCCAGCAGTTCGTCCTGCTTGCCGACATCGAACGTCTGCTTGGCCTCGTCGATCAGCGCATCGACTTTCGGGTTCTTGTAGCCGCCCCAGTTGACGCCAACGGGCGCGATCTGGCCGGAGTGGAAGAAGCGCACGATGGCGTAGAGCGGGTCTGACGTGACGTAGGCGATGTTGTTGGAAGTGATGCCCGCGTTCATCTCGTCGGCCGCGCCCTTGCGCCATGCCGTATATAATGTCTCGAGCTCGACCACCTTGAAGTCGATCTCGATGCCGATCTCCTTGAAGCTCTGCTGCAGGAATTCGTTCATCGGCAGCGACAGCATCTGCCCCGTGCCGCCCTGCGCGATGATGAAGGTCGTCTTCAGCGGCTTCTCCTTGGAGTAGCCGGCTTCCTGGACGAGCTTCTTCGCCGCCGCGACATCATATTTCAGTTCGAACGAGGGTTTGCCGAACCACGGGCTCGACGGGTCGACCTGTCCCTTGGCGGGTTTTGCGAGGCCGTTCATCAGGCCGACCACGGCGTCGCGGTCGATCGCGAGGTTGAGCGCCTTGCGCAGGCGGATGTCGGTCCAGGGCGAACCGGGCAGCACGCTCAGATGATAATTCCAGACGTGCGGGGTGACGTTGTCGACGATCCTCATGCCGGCCGATTTGAGCTGCGGCACGGCATCGGGCGCCGGCGTCTCGATCAGGTCGACCTGGCCGGCCAGCAGCGCGTTGGTGCGGGTCAGCGCCTCCGGCATCGGGACCAACACGATCTTGTCGGCCTTCGGAATCCGCTTCTTGTCCCAATAGTCGGCGTTCTTGCTGAGTTCGGCGAGTTCGCGGGGGACCAGCTTGGTCAGCTTGAACGGTCCGGTGCCGGAGGGCTGGCTGGCGAACTTGTCCCAGTCCTTGCCGAGCTTTTCATACTGCGCGGGGCTGGAAACCAGGAACCACAGCATCTGGTAGGGGAAGAAGGAATCGACCGTCTTGGTCGTGATCTCGATGGTGTTGTCGTCGATCTTGGCGTAGCTCGCCACTGAGGGCAGGCGGGTTTTCACCTGCGCGCTCTGCCGCTTGTCGAACTGCGGTGCCTTTTCGTTGAGCACCTTGTCCAGATTCCAGATCACCGCGTCGGCGTTGAAGTCGCTTCCGTCATGGAACTTGACCCCCTGGCGCAGGGTGAAGCGCCATTTCTTCTTGTCGGCGTCGTCGACCTTCCATTCGGTCGCCAGCCCCGGCACCAGTTTGCCCGGTCGGTCGGCGACGTCCATCTCCCAGGCGACCAGCGGATCGTAGATCGTGTAGGCCGAAAACTGGTAGGCGCCGGCGCCGCGGTCGGGCTGACCGGTGGTCAGCGGAATGTCCGCCATCGAGATGCCGTAGCGCACAACGCTCTCGGCCTGAGCCGAAATTGTAGGCAAGCCAAGACAGATGCCGATGGCAAATGCTGTGGCAGCAAGAAGCATCGAATTTCGGGTGCGCATGAATTAAGCTCCATCGGACGGGGTCTGGAGCTGAAAATGCAAGCTTGGTGCCAGATGAAGCAAAAAAACCTGCGCTTGCATACATGCTCACAGGGAGTTGTGCGGCTAATCGCCTCCGCGGAAGCGCGTTCCTTGGCACAGGCGTTGCATACCTCTGCATAAGAATTAGTCACCCAAGTCGAGAAGGGATTGCTGCAAATGCGTAACGAGAAACCGAAGAAGACAGCGACCGCGTGGCTGCTGGCGACAGCGCTGGTGGTCGGGCTGCCGCAACTCGCGAGCGCCGAGACGGTGCTGCGGATCGGCATGACGGCCGCCGATATTCCGCGCACCCTCGGCCAGCCCGATCAGGGCTTCGAGGGCAACCGCTTCACCGGCCTCACCATGTATGACGCGCTGACGATGTGGGACCTGTCGTCGGCCGACAAGGCGAGCGTGATGATTCCCGGGCTTTCGACCGAATGGAAGGTCGACGAGGCCGACAAGAAGAAATGGACCTTCAAGCTTCGTCCCGGCGTCACCTTCCACGACGGCTCGCCGTTCAATGCCGATGCCGTGGTCTGGAACGTCGACAAGGTGCTGAAGCAGGACGCGCCGCAGTTCGACGCCAGCCAGGTCGGCGTGACGGCCTCGCGCATGCCGACGCTGGCCTCCGCGCGCAAGATCGATGACATGACGGTGGAACTCACCACCAAGGAACCGGACAGTTTTCTGCCGATCAACCTGACCAATCTGTTCATGGCGAGCCCTTCCAAGTGGCAGGCGTTTTTTGAGAAGGCTGAAGGCGCCGACGCCAAGGCGAAGTCGCAGGCCGCATGGGCAGCGTTTGCGAAGGAAGCCTCGGGCACCGGCCCGTGGAAGATGTCGAAGTTCACCCCGCGCGAGCGGCTCGAACTGGTGAAGAACGACGGCTATTGGGACAAGGCGCGCGTGCCCAAGGTCGACAAGATGGTGTTGCTGCCGATGCCGGAAGCCAATGCCCGCACCGCAGCATTGCTGTCCGGCCAGGTCGACTGGGTCGAGGCGCCGGCGCCTGACGCGGTCAAGGAGATCAAGCAGCGCGGCTTCCAGTTGCAGGCCAACGAGTCGCCGCATGTCTGGCCGTGGCAATTCTCGCGCATCGAAGGCTCGCCGTGGAACGACATCCGCGTCCGCAAGGCCGCCAATCTCTGCATCGATCGCGAAGGCCTCAAGGACGGTCTGCTCGCGGGCCTGATGGTCCCGGCGACCGGCACGTTCGAGCCCGGCCACCCCTGGCGCGGAAAACCATCCTTCGAGATCAAGTATGATCTGAAGGCCGCACAGAAGCTGATGCAGGAGGCCGGCTACGGCCCGAGCAAGAAGCTGACGGTGAAGACGCAGACTTCGGCGTCGGGATCGGGCCAGATGCAGCCTTTGCCGATGAACGAATACCTGCAGCAGGCGCTGGGTGAATGCTACTTCGACGTCCAGCTCGACGTCATCGAGTGGAACACGCTGTTCACCAACTGGCGCCGCGGCGCCAAGGATCCGACCGCCAACGGCGCCAACGCAACCAACGTCACCTACGCGGCGATGGATCCGTTCTTCGCGCTGGTGCGCTTCCTGCAGTCGTCGATGGCGCCTCCCGTTTCGAACAATTGGGGTTTCATCAACAACCCCAAGTTCGACGAGTTGGTCACGAAGGCTCGCCAGACCTTCGACCCTGCGGCGCGTGACGCGGCGCTGGCCGAACTGCATGCCGCCTCGGTGGACGACGCGGCGTTTCTCTACGTCGCCCACGACGTCTCCCCGCGCGCCATGAGCCCGAAGGTGAAAGGCTTCGTGCAACCGAAGAGCTGGTTCGTCGACTTCTCGCCGGTGACGCTGGCGCCGTAGGGCTTGCTCTGCCACCCTCTCCCCTTGTGGGAGAGGGTGGCTTCGATGCGAAGCATTGAAGACGGGTGAGGGGTTCTCTCCGCGAACGTACCTCCCTCATCTGCAATACTGGCGTCCGCGGAGAGAACCCCTCATCCGGCGCGGACAAAAAGTCCGCGCCACCTTCTCCCACAAGGGGAGAAGGGAAGAAGAGAGTAGCTCGTGCTCGTCTACATCGCCCGACGTATCGTCTATGTCATCCCCATCGTGATCAGCGTGGCGCTGGTGTGCTTCCTTTTGGTGCACATCACGCCCGGCGATCCCCTGGTTGCGGTACTGCCGGCGGATGCGTCGCAGGAACTCGCCGCGCAGCTGCGCACAGCTTACGGCTTCGACCGGCCGCTGCCGGTTCAGTTCGGCCTCTGGATGTGGCGGGCGCTGCATGGCGATCTCGGCAATTCCATTGCCACCGGCCGCCCGGTGCTGACGGAGGTGCTGCGCGCGGTCAGCAATACCGTGACGCTTGCGATTGCCGCAGCCCTGATCGGCTTCACGCTCGGGCTGCTGTTCGGCCTGATCGCCGGCTATTTCCGCGACACCTGGGTCGACAAGGTCGCGACCTCGATTGCGATCGCCGGTGTCTCGGTGCCGCATTACTGGCTCGGCATGGTGATGGTCATCATCTTCTCGGTGCAGCTCAACTGGCTGCCCGCGGTCGGCGCCGGTCCCGGCGGCTCCGGCGCCTGGGGCTGGGATTGGGAGCACATGAAGTATCTGATCCTGCCGGCGATCACGACCTCGGTGATTCCGATGGGCATCGTCACCCGCACCGTGCGCGCGCTCACCGGTGACATTCTCTCGCAGGATTTCGTCGAGGCGCTGCGCGCCAAGGGCTTGCGCGAACTCGACGTGTTCAAGCACGTCATCAAGAATGCGGCGCCGACGGCGCTCGCGGTGATGGGTCTGCAACTCGGCTACATGCTCGGCGGCTCGATCCTGATCGAAACCGTGTTCTCGTGGCCGGGCTCGGGACTGCTGCTCAATTCGGCGATCTTCCAGCGCGACCTGCCGCTGCTGCAGGGCACGATCCTGGTGCTGGCGCTGTTCTTCGTCACGCTCAATCTGCTGGTCGATATCGTGCAAGCGGCAATCGATCCGCGCATCAAGCGGGGCTGATCATGGCTGTGATGTCGGATACCGCCCTGCAAGCCGCGCCCGCTACCAAGGCGCGGGGCTATTGGGCCACCGTCGGCCGCCGCATTGCGCGCGACAAGGTCGCCATGGCCTGCGCCTTCATCCTGGCGCTGATCTTCCTTTCCGCGCTGTTCGCGCCATGGCTCGGCCTCGCCGATCCCTACCAGGGCTCGATGATCCGAAGGCTTCGCCACATCGGCACGCCGAACTATCCGCTAGGCACCGACGAACTCGGTCGCGACATGCTGGCCCGGCTGATCTATGGCGGCCGGCTGTCGCTGATAATAGGCATTCTCCCTGTCATCCTCGCCTTCATGATCGGCACCTCGCTCGGGCTCGTCGCCGGCTATGTCGGCGGCAAGCTCAATACCGCGATCATGCGTACGATCGATGTGTTCTACGCTTTCCCCTCGGTGCTGCTGGCGATTGCGATCTCCGGCGCGCTGGGCGCGGGCATCGTCAACTCCATCGTCTCGCTGACGATCGTGTTCGTGCCGCAGATCACCCGCGTCGCGGAGAGCGTGACGACAGGCGTGCGCAACATGGATTTCGTCGAGGCCGCGCGCGCCTCCGGCGCCGGGCCGTTCACCATCATGCGCGTGCACATGCTCGGTAATGTGCTGGGACCGATCTTTGTCTACGCGACGGGGCTGATCTCGGTGTCGATGATCCTCGCCGCCGGCCTTTCATTCCTTGGTCTCGGCACCAAGCCGCCGGAGCCGGAATGGGGCTTGATGCTGAACACGCTGCGCACCGCGATCTATGTCAACCCGTGGGTGGCGGCGCTGCCCGGCGTCATGATCTTCGCGGTGTCGATCTGCTTCAACCTGCTCAGCGACGGCATGCGCAGCGCCATGGACATCAGGAACTGACGCGATGAGCGAGACGAGCCTGTCAGTCGAACACATCGAGCCGGTCAGGGACGTCGGCGGCGTGGCGCAACCGCTGCTGCAGGTCGTTGGCCTGACCAAGCATTTTCCGGTGCGGGGCGACCTGTTCAGCGCCCGCAAGACCGTGCGCGCCGTCGATGATGTTTCCTTCTCCATCGCCAAGGGCGAAACGGTCGGCATCGTCGGCGAATCCGGCTGCGGCAAGTCGACCACTGCGCGGCTCCTGATGCACCTGATGAAGAGCGATGCCGGCGACATCATCTATGACGGCATGCAGGTCGGTCGCGCGCTTTCCCTGCGTGAACTGCGCCGCGGCATGCAGATGGTGTTTCAGGACAGCTACGCCTCGCTCAACCCGCGCCTCACCATCGAGGAGTCGATCGCGTTCGGCCCAAAAGTTCACGGCATGGCGGACGCCGCTGCGCGCACGCTGGCAAGGGAACTGCTCGGCAAGGTGGGCCTGCGGCCCGAAACGTTTGCCAACCGCTACCCGCACGAGATTTCCGGCGGACAGCGCCAGCGCGTCAACATCGCCCGCGCGCTTGCCTTGTCGCCGCGGCTCGTGATCCTCGACGAGGCGGTATCGGCGCTGGACAAATCGGTCGAGGCCCAGGTGCTCAACCTGCTGGCGGATCTGAAGCGCGAGTTCGGCCTTACGTATTTGTTCATCAGCCACGATCTCAACGTGGTGCGCTACATCTCGGACCGCGTGCTGGTGATGTATCTGGGCGAGGTGGTCGAACTCGGCCCGGTCGACAGGGTCTGGGACGCACCGGCGCATCCCTATACGCGGGCGCTCCTGGCCGCGATGCCGTCGTCCGATCCGGATAACCGCACCGAGACGCCGCCGATCTCGGGCGATCCGCCCAATCCGATCGACCCGCCGTCCGGCTGCCGGTTTCACACCCGTTGTCCGTTTGCGGAGCCGCTCTGCGCAAATGCGACACCAAAACTCAGCGATGTCGATACAATGGGCCATCAGGCGGCGTGCTACATGGCCATTCCGGGCTCAGGGCACAGCCGCGCAACGGCCAAGGAAAATAGCAGGGGAGCAAGCGCCGCATGACAAGACCCGATCCCAAACAGGTCAAGGCAATGACCGAACTCGCGGGCGTACCCGCAGACAAGGAAGTCGCCGAGCGCATCGCCAATTCCATCGGCCCGGCCTTCGACGGCTTTGCAGCCGTAGCCGGCACGCTGCCGATGGATCTCGAGCCTGCGAGCTATCTCCTGGTGCAGCGCACGAAGGTGTCGACATGAGCGGCGAGCCGGCCCTGATGTCGCTGGTGGCGATCGCGAAAGCGATCGCGGCGAAGAAATTCTCCTCGCGCGAGGTAACACAATCCTGTCTCGACCGGATCGCGCAATGGCAGCCGCGCGTCAACGCTTTCATGGCGATCGAAGCGGACGAAGCGCTCGCCGCCGCAGACGCCGCCGATGCGGCGCTAGCCAGGGGCAACAACGCCGGCGTGCTGCACGGCGTGCCGCTGGCGCACAAGGACATGTATTACGATGCCGGCAAGGTCGTGACCTGCGGCTCGAAGATCCGCCGCGATTTCGTGCCGACGACGACCTCGACCGCGCTGCAGCGCCTGAAGGACGCCGGCTCCGTCAGGCTCGGCTCGCTGCAGATGGTCGAATTCGCCTATGGGCCGACCGGCCATAACCCTCACTACGGCGCGGTGCGTAATCCCTGGAATGTCGATTACATCACCGGCGGCTCGTCGTCCGGCTCCGGCTCGGCGGTCGGTGCGCGCCTGACCTTTGCGGCGCTGGGCTCCGATACCGGCGGCTCGATCCGGATGCCCGCGCACTTTTGCGGCGTCACCGGCCTCAAGACCACGGTCGGCCTTATCAGCCGCGCGGGCGCGATGCCGCTGTCGCAGTCGCTGGATACGGTCGGGCCGCTGGCGCAAACGGTCGAAGACTGCGCGCTGCTGGTGGGCCTGATGGCGGGCGCCGATCCCGAGGATCCCACCGCCTCGACGCTTCCCGTGCCGAACTACATGGCCGCGACCACGGGCTCGCTCAGAGGGCTGAAGATCGGCGTGCCGACCGCCTTCTATGTCGACGATCTCGATTCCGAGGTGGCGCGGGTGCTCGACGAGACCATCGCCACCCTCCGGAAAGAGGGCGCCGAAATCGTCAAGGTCGAACTGCCGGACCAGCGCCAGCTCACCGCAGGCTGCCAGATCGTGCTCGCCACTGAAGCCGCCGCCTTCCACAAGCGCTGGATGATCGAGCGTCCGCAGGATTACGGCGCGCAGGTATTGATGCGGCTGCAAAACGGGCTTGCCATTCCCGGCGTAACCTACCTCGAGGCGATGCGCTGGCGCGGTCCGGCGCTTGCCGCGTATCTCGCGGCGGTGACCGGCACCGATGCCGTGATCGCGCCGGTGGCGCCGATGCCGGCAGTGACCATTGCCGAGAGCGATGTCGGCAACAGCCGCGACGCCGAGGCCGTGATCCAGCGGATCACGAAGTTCACCCGTCCGATCAACTATCTCGGCCTGCCGTCGCTTTCGATTCCCACAGGGTTCACCAAAAGCGGCTTGCCGGTCGGCATGCAGCTGATCGGCCGTGCCTTCGATGAGGCCGGGCTGGTGCGCATCGGCGCGGCGTTCCAACGTGCCACCGACTATCACCAGAAGGTGCCCAAAGTCGAATGAGCAACCTCGTCGAAATCCGCGACCTCAATATCCGCTTCACCGGCGAGCGTACGGTGCATGCCGTCAACGACATCTCGCTCTCGCTTCGAGAGGGCGAGGTGTTGGGCCTGCTCGGCGAATCCGGCTCCGGCAAGAGCGTGACCCTGCGCGCGCTGATGCGGCTATTGCCCCGGAAGCGGACGCAGATTTCGGGCACCGTGAAGGTTCTGGGCCGCGACGTGCTGGCGATGAACGACGAGGAGCTTTCGGCATTTCGCGGCCAGACCGTCTCCATGATCTTCCAGGAACCCGCGCTGGCGCTCGATCCGGTCTACACGATCGGCCACCAGATCGCGGAAAGCGTGATGCGCCACGAAGGCAAGAGCCAGAAGGAGGGGATCGCGCGCGCGCTCGAAATGCTGGAAGTGGTGCGGATTCCCTCCGCCAAGCGCCGGCTCGAGGCCTATCCGCACGAGATGAGCGGCGGCATGCGGCAGCGCGCAATGATCGCACTGGCGCTGGCCTGCAAGCCGAAGATTCTGCTGGCCGACGAGCCGACCACGGCGCTGGACGCCACCGTGCAGATCCAGATTCTGCTGCTGTTGCGCGAATTGCAGCGCGAGTTCGGCATGTCGGTGATTTTCGTGACCCACGATATCGGCGTCGCCATCGAAATCTGCGATCGCGTCGCGGTAATGTATGCGGGCCAGATCGTGGAGCAGGGCCGCTTGCGCGATATCGTGCGTACGCCGGTTCATCCCTATGCCAAGGGACTCCTGGCCTCGACCGTCCACGGCGCCAAACGCGGCCAGCGGCTGGAGACCATCCCCGGGACGCCGCCCTCGCTGGACAAGGCGCCATCGAGTTGTTCGTTCGCGCCGCGCTGCTCGGTCGCGCAGCCGCGCTGCACCGAGCGCCTGCCGCCCAATGTGCAGGTGTCACCGGATCGAATGGCGCGCTGCGTGCTGGCGGAGCCGGCTGAAATCACCGCGGTGAGCTGACGCTTCAGGATTTGGATTTGCGTTCCCCGGATGCTGCGCAACGCGCCGCTCTTCGCGGCGTGGTGCGCTGCTGTTCCGGGTCCAGATGTTGCGGAGGCGGGTCCCGGCTCTGCGTCGCGTCATTTCATGCCGCGCCGCGTCCAGGACACGAGAGGGCCCTCAGCCACCAACTCCCGGATCGGCCCAGGCTTCGATCTGCGACGGTCCCACGACCTGCTTCGGTTGATGGGGATTGAGAGTACCCGCGCTTGCCGTCCAGCCCTTGGCGAGGATCTGCATCGCAAACAGCTTGGCGTCGACTTCCGACTTGAAGGTGCGCGTCGATCGCGCCTTGCTTTCCGCGCTTTCGTCCGACCTGTGCGGACCGAAAGTTACATACCAAGTGTCGCCCTGCTTCATGCCGCAATAACGTGTGCGGCGAAAAAAAGTTCCGCACCTGCCGCGCAGGCGCATGGCGCACGATTGGCACTGTCATCGGTGCTGCTTCAACCAGACCGATGATGCTCTGACGCGAGTCTCACATCGTCCGTGTCGAGGCTGATCATGTAGCCGGTACAACCCCGTCGAGAACCTGCGCTGACGATGCAGGCCAGGGTCGTATGCCTGCCGCGATCCGCAGGACCGGGTCGCTCCCATCGCACTCGCCCGACGGCCCTCTGCGATCCAGCGTCGGACAGCGGGGGGCTAGCCCGGCGGCGGCCACAGAACGGAGGCCCAGCCCGGCCTTGAATCCCCGGCTGCCCCCAATCGGGTCGACCAAAAACGCCCCTTTCAGAGCTTGTCACGGGCGTGAACCGGATTCAGGTTAACGTGACTTAAATGGACGCTGTCCCAAAACATCGCTAAAACCAGCGCGTCACCTTATCCTTTTGAAGAGATACGCATTTATGGCAGGCG
>DATCXE010000138.1:0-6082 GCA_036565985.1 Bradyrhizobium sp. | reverse complement strand
GGAGATGTTTCCTGACGTGCCGACCTTCAAGGACAAGGGATACGACGTGTTTCCCTACGGGCCTGTCGTGCAGATGGCCTATGTGGTCGCGCCCGCCGGCCTGCCCGCCGATGTCAGGACCAAGCTGATCACGGCGTTTCGTGCCGCGATCCAGGATCCGCGCTTCAAGGAGTTTTCCAAGAAGAACGCGTTCCTGGTCGACGATCTCACCGGCGATGCCCTGACCAAGGAAGTCGACGGCGTCGCCAGCGCCCTTGGCACGGTCGCCGCACAGGTCTTCAAGGACCAGAAAGAATAACCGGCGCATCGCCGCCCCCTCCACACCACAACAAGAAAAAGGCCACGCGCTTGCCCATCAAGAAGATCACCTGTCACGTCGTTGCCGCTCCGGTCGCACGTCCCTTCACCTCATCGCGCGGCTGGCTCTACAAGACCCGCGGCACCTGTCTCGTCGAGATCGAGACCGATGACGGCATCACGGGCTGGGGCGAATGCTACGGCCCCTCCGCGGTGGCAAAAGCCTTCATCGATACCCAGCTGGCGCCGCGCGTGATCGGCCGCGATCCGTTCGACGTCGAGGTGATCTGGGAAGACCTCTATAACCGGATCAAGGATTACGGCCCGAAGGGCATGTCGATCGCCGCCATCAGCGGCATCGACATCGCGCTGTGGGACATCGTCGGCAAGGCCTGCAACAAGCCGGTTCACAAATTGATCGGCGGCGCGTTCCGCACCGAGGTCGACGCCTATGCGACCGGGCTCTACTTCACCGACATGGACCGGCTGGTCGACGAGGCCGTCGAGGAAGCCTCGGGCTACGTCAGCAAGGGCTTCAAGGCGATCAAGATGAAGATCGGCCTCGGCTCGATCAAGCGCGATTTCGATCGCGTCAAGGCTGTGCGCGAGGCCATCGGCCCCGACGTCAAGCTGATGGTCGACGCCAATCACTGCCTCACCGTTCCCGCCGCGATCCGGCTCGGCCGCAAGCTGGAAGAACTCGATATCGAGTGGTTCGAGGAGCCGATCTCGCCGGAGGACATCGACGGTTACGTCGAGGTGTCGCGTGCGCTCGACATGGCGGTGGCGGGCGGCGAGAACGAATTCACCCGCTGGGGCTTTCGCGACGCCATCGTGCGCAAGGCGATGGACATCGTGCAGCCGGACGTCTGTGCCGCCGGCGGCATCACCGAATGCAAGAAGATCGCAGCGCTGGCCTCGACGCATGGCGTCGAATGCGTGCCGCACGCGTGGGGCTCCGCGGTCGGCCTCGCCGCCACCATCCACTTCCTGGCGTCGATTCCGAACCAGCCGCCGAGCCTGTTTCCGATGCCGCCGATGCTGGAATTCGAGCAGGAGGAAAATCCGTTCCGCGACCACCTCGCCGTCACGCCGATCAACCAGGTCAAGGGCGTGATCGCGGTGCCGACCGGGGCCGGCCTCGGCATCGAGATCGATCGCAGCGTGATCGACCGCTATCGCGTCACCTGAACCGGTTATCCCCGCCATGAAATTCGTCAGCTTCAGCACGAAGGATTTTGTACGCGCAGGCGTGCTGCTCCAGGATGATTCCGGCGGGAACGACCAGATCGTCGATCTCGCGCATCCGTCGATGCGCGAGGCGTTGCGAGATGCCAAGCCGCAGATGCTGGCCCTGATCGATGCCGGTCTTGCCGGCGCCGTGGTGCGGATCGGCGCGCACGGGCTGGCGGAGGAAGCCAGGCTTCCACTCGAGGCCGTCACGCTTTTGGCGCCGCTGCCGAAGCCGCGACGGATCTTCGGCATCGCGCATAACTACCGCGACGCGCTGGCCGAGCGCGGAATGGCGCCGCCGGACAAACCGGTACTGTTCATGAAAGCACAGCGAACGATTGTCGGAACCGGACAGCCGATCGTATTGCCGGGAGGCATCGGCGGCGTCACCTATGAGGCCGAATTGGCGGCCGTGATCGGCACCCGCGCCGAAAAGGTCAGCAAGGAGCGGGCGCTCGATCACGTCATCGCCTATGGCTGCTTCAACGACATCAGCGCCAGCGAGATGATCAAGGCGGACGGCCATTTCAATCGCGGCAAGAATTTCGCGACATTCGGGCCGTTCGGGCCGTATCTTGCCTCGCGCGACGAAGTAAAGGATCCGCACGCACTCACGGTGTCGCTGAAGGTGGACGGCCGCACGCTGCAATCAGGGTCGACGCGGAACATGCTGTTCGACGTCGCCGATCTCGTCTCCTACCTTTCCACGCTGCAGATACTCGAGCCCGGCGATATCATCGCAACCGGCACACCGGCCGGCGTGGCCGCCCTGCACAAGCCGCCGGCGTGGCTCAAGCCCGGCTCGACCGTCGAGGTCGAGGTCGAAGGCCTTGGCCGCCTGCATAATCCGATCATCGAGAGACCTGCGCCCAATGCCTGACAAACCGATCGTCCTCTTGACCAATTCGATGCATCCCGACGGCGAAGCGATCCTCGCGCCGCATGTCAAGATGATCGTGCCGCCCGACGCACGGCCGGAAACCCTGCGCGAGTGGGCAAAGGATGCCGACGGCATCATCGTGCGCGCCAAACTGCCCGACGACATTGTGGATCATGCGCCGAGGCTCAAGGGCATGGTCCGGCACGGCGTCGGCCTCGACTTCATCCCGGTCGCCGCCGCCACCGCCCGCGGCATCGCGGTGGCCAACCTGCCCGGAAGCAACACCAACGCGGTGGCCGAATACGTGATGTCGGCGCTGATGCACCTGCGCCGACCGCTGTATCGTCTGGACAGCAATTTGCGCAGCAAGGGCTGGAACGCCGCGCGCCCGGCGGCGGACAGCTTTACCGAACTCGGCACGACGACGCTCGGCATCCTCGGCGTCGGCACCATCGGCCGTCACCTCGCAGGTATTGCCCGCGACGGTTTTGGGATGAAAGTGCTCGGCACCTCCCGCCGCAAGGGCGCGCTGCCTGATGGCATCGAGGAAGTCTCGCTCCAGGACCTGTTCGCACGCAGCGACGCGATTGTGGTGTGCTGCGCGCTGACCGACGAAACTCGCGGCATGGTCAGCCGCGAGCTTATCGGCCGGATGAAACCGTCCGACGTGCTGGTGAACGTCTCGCGCGGCGCCGTGATCGAGACACCTGCCCTCATCGATGCGCTGCGATCGCACAAGATTGGCGGGGCGGCGCTTGATGTGTTCGACGTGCAGCCGTTGCCGACGAACGACGCCCTGTTCGACTGTCCGAACCTCTTGCTGACGCCGCACACCGCGGGGATCACCGCCACCAGCGGCCGCGCGATGGCGGTGGGCTCGGCCGAGGAAATGCTTCGTATCCTGCGCGGCGAGCAGCCGCTCAATCTCGTCAATCCCGCCTACAAGGCGGCATGAGGTCCAACATGCGTATTACGTCGATCAAGGCCGTCCCGATCTCCTACCGCGTGCCTGAAGGCCAGAACGTCAGGCTCGGCATCGGCCGCGCCGTCAAGCGCGACGCGGTGCTGGTGAAGGTCACCACCGACGAGGGCCTGACCGGATGGGGCGAGGCCCATCACGGGCGCTGCCCCGGCGCGATCGCCAAGCTGATCGACACCACGATATCGGAACTCGTCGTCGGCATGGATGCGATCGACGTCGTCGGCGTCTGGCAGCGCGTCTACCAGATGCAGCTGGCGAGCCACGGCATGGGCTATGCCGCCGCGATGGCGCTGAGCGGCCTCGATCTCGCGCTGTGGGATATCCGCGCCAAGGCGACCAACTGGCCGCTGTACAAGCTGCTGGGCGGCGCATCGAAGCCGATCAAGGCCTATGCCGGCGGCATTTCGCTCGGCTACCAGCCGCCGCAATCGCTGGCGCAGGAAGCCCTCGGCTATGTCGCGCAAGGCTATCGCGCCATCAAGCTTCGCGTCGGCGACAATCCGCGCGACGACGTCGCCCGCGCCACCGCCGTTCGCGAGGCGGTCGGAGACGAAATCGAGATCCTGGTGGACGCCAACACCGGCTACACCGTCGATGACGTGCGGCGCGTGATGCCGGCCTATGAAGAACTGCAGATCGGCTGGCTCGAAGAGCCGTTCCCGGCGCAGGACTACCGCTCATACCAGACGGCGGCTTCGCTCGGCACCACGCCGCTGGCTGCCGGCGAAAACCACTATACTCGCTTCGAGTTCACGCGCCTGATCGAGGACGGCGCCGTCAGCTTCGTGCAGCCGGATCTCTCCAAGACCGGCGGCGTCACCGAGGCGATGCGGATCGCCGGCATGGCCTATGCCTGGAAGCTGTCGTACAACCCGCACACTTCAGCTACCGGCATCAACATGGCCGCGACCATCAACACGCTCGCGGCGGTCGATCTCCCCGGATATTTCGAGGGCGATGTCGCCAGGCACAACCCGTTCCGCGACGAGGTCGGCGGCGTTCCCTACAAGCTCGACGCCGACGGATGCGTCAAGCCGTCGGAGATCCCGGGGCTCGGCGTCGAGATCAACGAAGACTTCATCAACGCCCATCCACTGATCGAGGGACCTTGCTATGTCTGAAGCGCTGCGGGCTGAAGTTATTACATCGAGCGCACGCCGTGTTGTTCACTTCGCCTTCCGCGCGCTCTTCGTTCTCCTCGTCGGCGCCACCGCCGCGTCGGCGCAGACCGCCCCGGCGACACCGGCCGATCCGGACCATTACCCGAGCCGGACCATCCGCTACGTCGTCCCCTACCCGCCCGGCGGATTCAACGACACGCTGGGGCGGATCGTATCGCAAAAGCTCTCGGAAGCCTGGGGCGTTCCCGTCGTGGTCGAGAACCGGCCGGGCGGCGGCACGCTGATCGGCACCGAAAGCGTCGCCAAGGCCGCGCCCGACGGCTACACCCTGCTCGGCGTGGCGTTTCCGTTCGGCGCCAATCCCAGCATCTACAAGAACCTGCCCTACGACACGGTGAAGGATTTCACGCCGCTGATCTTCGCAGGCCAGACGCAAAATCTGCTCGTGATAAAACCCTCGCTACCGATCAATTCCGTGAAGGAGCTGATCGACTACGCGAAGAAAAATCCCGGCAAGGTCAGCTACGGCTCAACCGGCATCGGCTCGTCCAACCATTTGTCGATGGAATTATTCAAGAGCATGGCGGGGATCGACCTCGTGCACGTGCCCTATAAAGGCAGCGCGCCGATGGTGAACGACATGCTCGGCGGGCACATCGATATCGCCTTCGACAACACGCCGAACGTGCTGCCCCAGGTCAACGGCGAGAAGTTGCGCGCGCTCGGCGTCAGCAGCAAGGCGCGCTCGGCGCTCGCGCCGAACGTGCCGACGGTGTCGGAAGCCGGCGTTCCCGGATACGAGGTCGCCGTGTGGTTCGGCATCGTCGGCCCTCCGGGCATGCGGCCGGAGATCGTGCAAAAGCTGAATGCCGAGATCAACGCCATCTTCAAGATGGACGATGTGAAGCGCCGCTTCGTCGACCAGGGCGTCGATCCCGTCGGCGGAACGCCTTCACAATTCGCCGATCACATTCGCGCCGAGATCCAGAAATGGGCCAAGGTCGTCAAGGACGCCAATATCCAGCCCGAATGAGGCGCGCCCCCCCTTCCAGGCCGTGAACTGCGAGCAGCAACGGCGCGGCTGTCTTTCGATGAAACTCGGTGAGGGGTAACCTCACCGAGCCTATCCCTTGACCAGGATTGCAGGGTCAGGACTTCTTCATCAGCGGACATTTGCTCTGATCGCGCGGAATGTTGGCGTCGTCGGCCGGCACAGTTGCGACGACATCATAGAAGTCCCACGGACCCTTGGATTGCTCCACGGTCTTTGCCCGCAGCAGGTAGTAGTCGTGGATATGCATGCCGTCCTCGCGGACGTAGCCCTTCTCCGAGAAGAAGTCATTGACCGGCAACGAACGGAATTTCGCGAGCACCGCGCCGGTTTCGAGCGTTCCCGCCGCCTGCACCGCTTTCAGATAGTGCAGGGTTGCGGAGTACATTCCGGCCTGAACCATGGTCGGCATGCGCCCGACCTTGTCGAAGAATCGTTTCCCGAACGCGCGCGATGCCTCATTTCGATCCCAGTAGAACGCCTCGGAAGTGAACAGGCCCTGCAGATTGGCGAGACCT
>DATCXE010000093.1:0-3367 GCA_036565985.1 Bradyrhizobium sp. | reverse complement strand
GAAATGATGATTTGGTTTCCAAAATTTTCACGTGGGCGAGCATTGGGCTTCGCGCGATCAGGATTTGTCCTGCCGATGGCTTGACAGGGGGCTCCTTACTGGTACCAAAATATGACAATTGGTTTTCATAGGGCCGGCTTGGCCGGTGCTCGCAATCAGGAGAAGGTGCGATGGCGTTGCTGATCAAGGAAATCCGGCCTGACGATGAATGGGCGGCCAATTCGCCGCACCGGTCGCGCGGGATCAGCGTCCAGAACGTCTTCCAGCGCGACGTCGAGAATCGCAGCGTCGAGTTCAACATCACCGCCTTCAACGGTGATGAGTTCTGGAGTCCGGCCCACCGGCACAATTTCGACCAGATCCGCATCGGCCTCGAAGGCGTGATGAACTATGGCGCGCGCAGCAAGCTAAAGCCTCGCACCGTCGCTTATTATCCTGAAGGCACCTGGTACGGCCCGATGGCGTGCGACGGTCCGTCGATCAGCGCGATCATGCAGTTCGATGGCGCCAGCCATGGCGGCTATATCACGCTCGCCCGCATGGATGATGCGACCGAAGTGCTGCGCCACAAGGGCAAGTTCGAGAAGGGCTTCTATTACCCTGACGACGGCAGCCCCAGGATCGACGGCTATCAGGCGTCCTGGGAGCATGTGACCGGCCGCGAGATGGTCTATGTCGATCCGCCGCGCTTCGTCGATGCGGTCTATATGAACATCGACTCGTTCAACTGGTTGCCTGCCGAGGGCGGGACCATGCGCAAGACGCTCGGCCGGTTCGGCGAGCGCGACTTCACGATCGAGGCGCTGCTGGTGCCCCAGGGCGCGACGGCGATCGTGGACAAGCCCGGCCGCCTTGTCGTCGGCTTTGTCCTCACCGGCGAGGTCGAAGTTGCAGGGTCCGTGCTACCGAAATGGTCGGGTGCGCTGGCGGAGGAGGATGACGTCGTCAGCTTCACCGGACGCGACGAGGCTTCGGAAATCCTGATCTTCACGCTGCCCGACCTCGGCTGAGGCAGCACAATGATCGCGATCAATCGGCAACTGGTGCTGCGAGCCAGGCGGGCCGGCATGCCGCACGCTGTCGACTTCGCCGTGCAGGAGGCGCCCATACCCGAACCAGGCTTTGGTCAGTTCGTCGTGCGCAACCTGTACGCGTCGCTCGATCCCGCGCTGCGCCAGCGGCTGACGCTGACCGACAGCTATGTGCCGCGGATCGAGCTGGGCGAAGTGCTGACCGCGACGACGGTGGGCGTGGTCGCGGCATCGCAGGATCCGAACTATCCGGTCGGACAGCATGTGGTGGGGCATCACGGCATTGCCGATTACTGGCTGACCAGCGCCGGACCGGCGACGCGGCCGATCGATCCGTCGGCGGTGGAATCGCTCAGCCATTATTTGAGCGTGCTCGGCCCGACCGGGCTGACCGCCTATTTCGGCATCACGCGCGTGGCGTGCCCGCGTCCGGGCGAAACGGTGCTGATCTCCGGCGCGGCGGGCGCGGTGGGATCGGTCGCGGGGCAGATCGCCAAGCTCTCGGGCTGCCGCGTGATCGGCATGGCGGGCGGCGCCGAGAAGGCGCGGCGGCTGACCGAGGAATATGGCTTCGACGCGGGCATCGACTATCGCGGGCACGATCTGGGCAGTCTCACTGCCGCGATCCGCGCCGCCGCACCGGAAGGCATCGATGTGGCGTTCGAGAATGTCGGTGGCATCCAGCTCGATGCGGCGATCGACTGCGTCAACGAGCGCGGCCGCATCGCCGTGTGTGGCCTGATCAGCCAGTATAACGCCACCGAACCGCCGCCGCCGCTGACCAACCTGTTCAAGCTGGTCGCGCGATCGATCCGCATGGAAGGGTTCATCGTGCGCAACTACAGCGCGGAATATGCGGCAGCCGCGGCGGTGCTCGGGACGTGGGTACGGGAGGGCAAAGTCCGCTTTCGCGAGGCGATCCATGACGGACTCGATGCCGGACCCGAAGCGTTCCTGTCGCTGTTTTCCGGTGCCAATCAGGGCAAGGTGATGTTGCGGCTCGACCCAGCCGCATGACGAATAGTGAGATGCAGATGACTGATAGCGGCAGGGACATTGCAGCCCGCGTCGAGAGCTTCGTGCGCGACCAGATCTTCGCCTATGAACGCGATCCGCGTTTGGGCAGCCACGGCCCCAGCGACGAGCTGGTAGCCGAACTTCGCGAGCTGGCGCGCGAGGCGGGGCTGCTGACGCCGCATGTGCTCGCGGACGGCAGCCATTTGCCGTTGCGTGCGACGGCACGCGTGTTTCGTGCCGCAGGCCTTTCGCCCCTCGGTCCGGTCGCGCTCAACGTGATGGCGCCTGACGAGGGCAACATGCACCTGCTGAGCCGCGTCGCGACCGAGGCGCAGCAGGCGAAGTTCCTGGCGCCGCTGCTCGACGGCCGGTCGCGATCGGCGTTCTTCATGACTGAACCTGCGGCGGATGGCGGCGCCGGTTCCGACCCCTCGATGCTTCAGACGGTCGCGCGGCGCGATGGGGACGGGTGGGTAATCGACGGCCGCAAGGCGTTCATCACCGGCGCGGTCGGCGCGTCGATCGGAATCGTCATGGCGCGAACGGGTGACACCGACCGGATCGCGGCGACGATGTTCCTGGTCGATCTGCCAAACCCCGCGGTCCGCGTCGAACGCGTCCTCGATACGATCGACAGCTCGATGCCCGGCGGCCATTCGATCGTCGCGATCGACGGCCTGCGGGTCGGAGACGACGCGATCCTGGGCGAGGTCCACCAGGGCTTTCGCTATGCGCAGGTCCGGCTCGCTCCGGCGCGGCTGACCCACTGCATGCGCTGGCTGGGCGGGTGCGACCGCGCGCAGGAAATTGCCAGCGCCTATGCCGTTCGCCGGCATGCGTTCGGCAAGCCGTTGATCGACCATGAGGGCGTCGGCTTCATGCTGGCCGAGAACATGATAGACCTCAAACAAGCCGAACTGATGATCGACTGGTGCGCGGACGTGCTCGACGGCGGCGCGGCCGGCACGGTCGAATCGTCGATGGCGAAGGTGGCCGTGAGCGAGGCGCTGTTCCGGATCGCCGACCGCTGCGTGCAGGTGCTGGGAGGGACGGGCGTTTCCGGCGATACCGTCGTCGAACAGATATTCCGCGAGGTTCGCGCCTTCCGCATCTATGACGGCCCGACCGAGGTTCACAAATGGAGCCTGGCCAAGCGGATCAAGCGGCAGGCCGTGCCATGAAGCTGTCGCTCGCGGGCAAGCGCGCGATGGTCACCGGCGCTTCGTCCGGCCTGGGGGCGCATTTCGCGACGGTTCTGGCGGGCGCGGGGGCGGAGGTGGTCCTGGCGGCGCGCAATATCGCGAAGCTCGAGACGCTCG
>DATCXE010000355.1:0-24614 GCA_036565985.1 Bradyrhizobium sp. | reverse complement strand
GCAACATCCGTGACCGTCTTGCCGGCGTGCGTCTCCAGTTCGTGGCGGCAGTTCTGCAAGCGCGCGTGCCAGATATAATCGCTGACGGTCATGCCCCTGTCGCTGAACAGCATGTGCAGATAACGCTTGGTGCAGCCGAGCGCGCAGGAAATCTGGTCGATGCACAGATCCGGATCGCGCAGGTGTTCGCGGATGAACGCCTGCGCGCGAATATACATCGCCTCGGGACCACCGCGATCGAAGGTCGCGTCCGCCTCGCGCAGCGGCAGCAGCAGGAGATCGATCAGCGAGTCGGCGACGACGACGGCATTGTTCGGCGACAGTCTTGCAGCCTGGTCGAACGCGGCATGGACGAAGTCGTGGGCAATGCGGCCGGTGCCGGTGCGCGCCGAAAGTTTGCACGCCGACATTTTCGAAGTGTGGAAGCCGCGCTCCTGCAGCAGCGCCTTCGGTACGATGACGACCTCATGCCGCGTCAGCGCCGGGCTGATGATGGTGTGCGGACAGGATACGTCGTAGGCAAGACAATCGCCGGGCATCAGTTCGAAGCGCCGGCCCTCCTGCTCGAAATAGGAAGTTCCGTGCGTCTGGAACAGGATCTTGACATAGGGATGTTCGCTGGATTTCGAGCGCGACACCGTGTGCGCGATCCGGTGCTGACTCACCTCGATCTGGCAGAGCTTCAGCTTCGAAACGGTCGTGTAGTTGACCCGCGCTTCGAGCGACGACGCCTTCAGCGGGTCGATGTCGAACTGGCCGCAGAGATCCGTCAGCGCTTCTGACCAACACTGGATCTGCTTCTTCGGCGATAAACCGGAGGTAGTGAGCGAGTGGACCGTATCAGACATTTCCAGCCACCGATTCGAGAAACCCGGATTGGAGAGATGTAACTGTGGCCCGACTGTGGCCCGCGAAGATCGGTCACGATGAAGCGACATCTTCCTCAATGGAGAGCAGTCGTTGTTGCCTAAGCAACGTATGTCCCGGCATCCACGTCACAATCCTCCGACTTAGTTTCCGTGCCGTCAAGGGAAACCTAGCCGCAGCGGTCGCAGGCCATCCTCCGGCCGCGCTTCATTGCACTGCCGCATCGCAGCGACGCGCAACCGTTTCCAGCCCGAGGCCAGAAAATTCGTTGCGGTTCGCTTTGGAGCAAATGCCCTTCCCTCTTGGGCAAGTTTCCCATGACCGAACGGGATAGGGTGCGGGACAAAACGGAACGTGGGCCGTCCCGACGGAACCCGAGAATTCACCAGTGGGAGGATGCAATGCGCAAAGTGCTACTAGCAACTTGTCTTGGCTCCATGGCGGCGCTTACCGCAGGCGCAGCCACAGCCAACGACGATTTGATCAAGATGTCGCAGAACCCCAAGGATTGGGTGATGCCGGCAGGCGACTACGCCAACACGCGCTACTCGAAGCTCAACCAGATCACCGCGGCGAACGTAGGCAAACTGCAGGTCGCCTGGACGTTCTCGACCGGCGTGCTGCGCGGCCACGAGGGCGGACCGCTCGTCATCGGCAACATGATGTACGTCCATACGCCATTCCCGAACAAGGTCTATGCTCTTGACCTATCCAAGGACAACCAGATCGTCTGGAAGTACGAGCCCAAGCAGGATCCCAACGTCATTCCGGTGATGTGCTGCGATACGGTCAACCGCGGCGTGGCCTATGGTGACGGCAAGATCTTCCTGCACCAGGCCGACACCACGCTGGTCGCTCTCGACGCCAAGACCGGCAAGGTGGAGTGGTCGGTGAAGAACGGCGATCCCAGCAAGGGCGCAACCGGAACCTCCGCACCGCTCGTCGTCAAGGACAAGGTCCTGATCGGCATCTCCGGCGGCGAGTTCGGCGTGCAGTGTCACGTCACCGCCTACGATCTCAAGTCGGGCAAGCAGGTCTGGCGGGCCTTCTCCAGCGGCACCGACGATCAACTCCTGGTCGATCCCGTGAAGACCACCGATCTCGGCAAGCCGATCGGCAAGGACTCGAGCATCAAGACCTGGCAGGGCGACCAGTGGAAGATCGGCGGCGGCTGCACATGGGGCTGGTTGTCCTATGACCCCGCGCTGAACCTCGTCTACTACGGATCGGGAAATCCATCGACCTGGAATCCGAAGCAGCGTCCGGGCGACAACAAGTGGTCGATGACCATCTTCGCGCGCAACGCTGACGACGGAATGGCCAAGTGGGTCTACCAGATGACGCCCCATGACGAATGGGACTATGACGGCGTCAACGAAATGATCCTCAGCGATCAGCAGGTCAACGGCCAGGAGCGCAAGCTTCTCACCCACTTCGATCGCAACGGTCTCGGCTATACGCTCGACCGTGTCACCGGCGAACTGCTCGTCGCCGAGAAGTACGATCCGAAGGTCAACTGGACCACCGGCGTCGACATGAACAAGAGCTCGCCGACCTACGGACGTCCGAAGGTCGTCGATCAGTACTCGACCGAAAAAGGCGGCGAGGACAAGAACACCAAGGGCATCTGCCCGGCGGCGCTGGGCACCAAGGACCAGCAGCCGGCCACCTACTCGCCGGACACCCAGCTGTTCTACGTGCCGACCAACCACGTCTGCATGGACTATGAGCCGTTCAAGGTGAGCTACACCGCGGGCCAGCCCTATGTCGGGGCGACGCTTTCGATGTATCCGCCGGCCGGCGAGAGCCATATGGGCAACTTCATCGCCTGGGACAACAAGACCGGCAAGATCGTCTGGTCGAACCCCGAGCCGTTCTCGGTGTGGTCGGGTGCGCTCGCCACCGCCGGCGGCGTGGTGTTCTACGGAACGCTCGAAGGCTATCTCAAGGCAGTCGACGCCAAGACGGGCAAGGAGCTCTACAAGTTCAAGACCCCGTCCGGCATCATCGGCAACGTCAACACCTATGAGCGGGACGGCAGGCAGTATGTTGCAGTGCTGTCCGGCGTCGGCGGCTGGGCGGGCATCGGCCTTGCGGCCGGTCTGACCGAACCGACCGAAGGTCTCGGCGCGGTCGGTGGCTACGCGGCGCTGAGCAACTATACCGCGCTCGGCGGCACGCTGACCGTGTTCGCGCTGCCGCAGTAAAGCAAGACCACCTCGTCCGGCGCGTGGCTCGTTCCACGCGCCGGTTGATCTAGATCGAACTCGAGGATGAGCTCTTGCGTACAATTTGGTTGATTGCAGCCACTCTCATGCTTGTGGGAGCGGGAACGGTTGTCCACGCTGCGGACGATGCAACCGCCGTCAAGTCCGAGGACGGCAAGTATTTCGACAAGGAAGGAAATCCGACCTTCCATGTCGCGGCCGACGGGACGGTCGATTGGTACACCTATTCCGGATTTCGACGTTATCACTCGGAATGCCACGTCTGCCATGGCCCTGACGGAATGGGATCGACCTACGCGCCGGCATTGAAGGATTCGCTGAAGACCATGAGCTACGGCGATTTCCTCAGCGTGGTCGCCAGCGGCCGCAAGAACGTCAATACGGCGCAGGAGAGCGTCATGCCGGCGTTCGGCGATAATCCGAATGTCGCCTGCTACATGGACGACATCTACGTCTATCTGCGCGCTCGGGCGCATGACGCGGTCGGCCGCGTGCGGCCTCCCAAGCGTGAAGACAAACCCGACGCCTACACCAAGGCGGAAACAGCCTGCATGGGGACCAAATGATCGTGCCGAACATCCGCGGGTATGTATCCCGGTGCCCCGGCACAGCGACTCGAAAGCAAATGTGGAGCCTGGGATGAAGACGCGTGCTGCAGTCGCATTTGAAGCCAAGAAGCCGCTCGAGATCATCGAGGTCGACCTTGAAGGCCCGAAGGCCGGTGAAGTCCTCGTCGAGATAAAGGCGACCGGAATCTGTCACACCGATGCCTATACGCTGGACGGCTTCGACAGCGAGGGAATTTTTCCTTCGATACTCGGTCACGAGGGCGCCGGCATCGTCCGCGAGGTCGGCCCGGGCGTCACGTCGGTCAAGCCGGGCGACCACGTGATCCCGCTGTACACGCCGGAATGCCGGCAGTGCAAAAGCTGCCTCAGCCAGAAGACCAACCTCTGCACTGCGATTCGCGCCACGCAGGGCAAGGGCGTGATGCCGGACGGTACGTCGCGCTTCAGCCACAAGGGCAAGCCGATCTTCCACTACATGGGCTGTTCGACGTTCTCGAACTTCACCGTGCTCCCGGAAATCGCCGTGGCGAAGATTCGCGAAGACGCCCCGTTCGACAAGAGCTGCTACATCGGCTGCGGCGTCACGACAGGCGTCGGCGCGGTGGTCAATACCGCGAGAGTGACGCCGGGCGCCAACGTGGTGGTGTTCGGGCTTGGCGGAATAGGTCTCAACGTCATACAGGGTGCCAGGATGGTGGGCGCCGACAAGATCATCGGCGTCGACATCAACGACAGCAAGGATGAATGGGGCCGCCGCTTCGGCATGACACATTTCGTCAACCCGAAGAAGGTCAGCGGCGACATCGTTGCGCACCTGGTCACGCTCACCGACGGCGGCGCCGATTTCACCTTTGACTGCACGGGAAACACCACGGTCATGCGCCAGGCGCTCGAGGCCTGCCATCGCGGCTGGGGCGTCTCGGTGGTGATCGGCGTGGCGGAAGCCGGCAAGGAAATCGCGACCCGGCCGTTCCAGCTCGTGACCGGCCGGGTGTGGAAAGGCACCGCGTTCGGCGGCGCGCGCGGCCGCACCGACGTGCCGAAGATCGTCGACTGGTACATGAACGGAAAGATCGAGATCGACCCGATGATCACCCACGTCCTCAAGCTGGAGGACATCAACAAGGGCTTCGATCTGATGCACGAAGGCAAGTCGATCCGTTCGGTCGTCGTGTTCTAGAGTCAAAGAACGTCAAACACAGGAGGATAGACCCATGACTGTTCATATCCACCCATCGGTCGACAGCGGCGTCAAGAAAGGCTCTGGCAGCTTTGCCGGCGGCACCCTCGTCTGCAAGTGCGCCGACAACCAGGTCAAGGTCGGCATCAAGGGCGATGTCGCGCATAATCACGCCTGCGGCTGCACCAAGTGCTGGAAGCCCGAAGGTGCAACCTTCTCGGTCGTCGCGGTGGTGCCGCGCGAGAACGTGACCGTGCTCGAAAACGGCGACAAGCTGCAGATCGTCGATACGTCCGCCACCATCCAGCGCTACGCCTGCAAGGGCTGCGGCACGCATATGTACGGGCGGATCGAGAACAAGGGCCATCCGTTCTACGGCCTCGACTTCATCCACCCCGAACTGTTCCAGGAAGCCGGCTCGGCGGCCCCGGGCTTTGCGGCGTTCGTGTCGTCCGTGATCGAGTCCGGCGTCGCGCCATCGGAGATGGCAGGCATCAGGGCGCGCCTCAAGGAGCTCGACCTGGAGCCCTATGATTGCCTGTCGCCGGCGTTGATGGATGCGATCGCCACCCACGTGGCGAAAACGACGCGGCAGGCGGCCTGATCTCGCCATGACCTGCAACCGCTGGCGGCGTTGCCGCCGGCGGTTTGCCTGGATTAGCGAAGCGCCGCCGTGGCGAGGGCGTGTTCGACGCAATTGTTCACATGCGAGCGCAGCGTTGCCGTCGCCGTCCCGGCATCACGCTTCAGCGCGCTGTCGAGCAGCGTCCTGTGCTGGGCGGCCGGTTCGCTGCCGCGGTAGCTGAACGCCACCATCTGGTAACGGAAATATTTGTCGAACACCAAGGCATGCATCTCCATCAGCGCGCGCGAGCCGCAGTTGGAGATCAGGGCCTGATGGAATTCGCCGTCATAGCGCTTCCACTGCTCCAGTTCGCCCAGGCCGGTTTCCATCAGCCGCTCGGTTGATGCGAGCTTGTGATGCGCGGAGACCACGCGCCCTTCCCACTCGACATCGGCATTGGCGAACGACACCTGCATCGCGTGCGTCTCCAGCAGCAGCCGAAGCTCGGCGAGATCCCGCAGGTTCTCGGCGGAGATCGCCGCCACCTCGAAGCCGCGCCTGCCCTCGGCCAGCACGAAACCCTCCGCGGCGAGCCGGCTCAGGATCTCGCGCAGCGTCGAGACGCTGACGCCGTAGTCTTCCTTGAGACCTTCAAGCCGGAGTTTTTGACCGGGGCGGAGCCGGCCAAACACGATGTCGGTCCGGATGCGGCGATAGCCGTCATCGCCGACCGCTTCCTGTTCTTCCGTTCGCTCCACCAGTGTCATTGCCAATCCATCCGCCATGCCTTCAACCGGCCAAGCCTTCAACCGGCCAAGCCTTCAACCGGCAAGTGCCATGCCCGCCGGTTAAGCTCAAGCGCTGCGCCAACACCCTATATAGTACATTTCATATGATAATTCTTTTTTTCTATGTTTACTTTTATTTTATCATATGAATACTCCCCTGACCGCGACGACCAGAAGATCGCGAACCAACGGGAGAGAACCGCCATGCGGATCGGATTGCTGTGCGCCGCCGTCAGCCTTTGCGCGCTCTTGGGAACATCGGCTTCAGCCCAGGTGCAGGAACGCACCATCCGCTGGGGCCACCTCAACAACACCGATCATCCCGTCAGTTTTGGCGTGCAGAAGTTTGCCGAGGTGCTGGCGGCCAAAAGCGGAGGCAAGCTGAAGATCCGGGAGTTTGCGGCTTCGCAGCTCGGCAACGAGATGCAGCAGCAGTCGGCGGTGCGCGGCGGCACCCAGGAGATTCTCTCGGCATCGACCACCTCGCTCGCCAGCGTCGTCAAGGACCTCGGCCTGTTCGACTTCCCCTTCACCGTCAGCACGTTCGAGCAGGCCGAAGCGCTGGCCCAGGGCGCGTTCGGAAAGGCCATGCTCGAGTTACTCCCCGAAAAGGAGCTGATCGGCCTCGGCTATTGGGGGCTGGGCTTCCGCAACGCCACCAACAGCAGCCGCCCGATTGCGAAGGTCGAGGATTTTGCCGGCCTCAAGCTGCGCGTGATCCCGAACCCGGTCTATCTCGAAACCTTCAAGGCGCTGAAGGCGAACCCGGTACCGATGGCGTTCGGCGAACTGTACACCGCGCTGGAGAACAAGACCGTCGACGGCCAGGAGAATCCCTACAGCGTCATCCTGTCGAACAAATTCTACGAGGTGCAGAAATACGTCTCGGGCACCAACCACACGTTCACGCAAAATGTCATCATCGTCAGCAAGAAGTTCTGGGACGGCCTGTCGCCTGAAGAGCAGAAGATGCTGCGCGACACATTTGCCGAAACACGTGAATACCAGCGCGACCAGACCAAGCTCGCGGCGGACAAGGCGTTGGGCGAACTGAAGGCCAAGGGCATGCAGTTCAACGAGATCGCGCCGGCCGAATACGCCCGCATGCAGGACGCCACCAGGCCCGTCGTCGAAAAGTTCTCGGCCGAGTATGACCCTGCCCGGGTTAAACTCTTCAACAGCGAACTGGCGCGCATCCGTGGCACCAAGTAAGCGGCCGGAAAAGCCGTGATGGCCGCCGTCGAACGGCTGATCGACCACTACTGCCGCCTGCTCAAGGTCGCGATCGCAGCGTGCCTCGCTGCGATGGTGGTGCTGGTGTTTACCAACGTCGTGATGCGCTATCTCTTCAATTCGGGGATTCCGACCTCGGAAGAGCTGTCGCGCTGGATGCTGGTATGGCTGACGTTCCTCGGCGCCATCGTCGCGCTGCGCCAGCACGCCCATCTCGGCGTCGACACCCTGGTCCGCGCGCTGCCTCCGCTGGGCAAGAAGATCTGCTTCATCGCGAGCTACGTCCTGATGCTCTACGCCGACTGGCTTCTGACGCTGGGCAGCTGGAAGCAGACAGTGCTGACCTTCGGCGACAGCGCGCCCGCGTCAGGCATCTCGGTCGGCCTGTTCTTCTACGCCTCCGGCCTCGTCTTCGGGGTCTCCGCGGCGGTCATCCTGCTGCTCGATCTCGTCCGCGTGCTGAGCGGCCGGGCGAACGAGGAAGACCTGATTTCGGTGAAGGAAGGCGAATGAGCACGCCTGATCGCATCCTCGCGCCGGGGAGCCTTGCGTGACGCTCGCCGTCTTCACCTTCTCCCTGCTCGGCGCCATGGCGCTGGGCATGCCGATCGCGTTTGCGCTGATCGTCTGCGGCGTCGCGCTGATGCATTCGCTTGATGTCTTCGACTCGCAGATCGTCGCCCAGAACATCATCAACGGCGCCGACAGCTTTCCGCTGATGGCGGTCCCGTTCTTCATGCTGGCGGGCGAGCTGATGAATCGCGGCGGCCTCGCCCGGCGCATCGTCAATGTCGCGCTGGCTGTTGTCGGCCACGTCAAGGGCGGATTGGGCTACGTCACCATCCTGGCCGCCTGCGTGCTCTCCTCCCTGTCGGGATCCGCTGCCGCCGACGCTGCGGCGCTGGCCGCCCTGCTTGTGCCCATGATGGTCGCCGCCGGCCATCGCAAGATGCATGCGGCCGGGCTTGTCGCCGCCAGTGGCGTCATCGGGCCGGTGATTCCGCCGAGCATCGGATTTGTGCTGTTTGGCGTAACCGGCGGCGTCTCGATCTCGAAGCTGTTCCTGGCCGGGATCTTCCCGGGACTGATGCTGGGCGTGGGCCTGTGCTTTGCCTGGTGGTGGGTCGCACGCGGCGAGGATACGGCGAGCCCGCCGCGAAAGTCGTTGCGCGAGGTCGTCTGGACCTTCGTCGACGGCTTCTGGGCGTTGATGCTGCCCGCAATCATCGTC
The DNA here is from genome assembly GCA_036565985.1 of Bradyrhizobium sp. GTDB lineage: Bacteria > Pseudomonadota > Alphaproteobacteria > Rhizobiales > Xanthobacteraceae > Bradyrhizobium. The sequence continues at coordinate 15,953 of DATCXE010000355.1, read as the reverse complement.
GTCGGCCTGCGATTCGGCGTGTTCACGCCGACCGAGGCCGCCGTGGTCGTCGCCGTCTACGCCCTGTTTGTCTCCACTTGCATCTATCGCGAGTTGAAGATCGGCGATCTCTACGAAGTCTTCGTTTCGGCCGCACTCAGTACCAGTGTCGTCATGTTCCTGGTCGCAGCCGCACTGGTCTCTTCCTGGCTGATCACGATCTCCGAGATCGCCACGCAGGTCGTCGACCTCGTTCGCCCCTTCATGGGCAACCAGACGCTCCTGATGCTGGCGATCATGGTGCTGGTCGTCATCGTCGGCACCGCGCTCGACATGACGCCAACTATCCTGATCCTGACGCCGATCCTGATGCCCATCGTCAAGCAGGCCGGCATCGACCCCGTCTATTTCGGCGTGCTCTTCATCATCAACAACTCGATCGGCCTGATCACGCCGCCGGTCGGCATCGTCCTCAACGTCGTCTGCGGCGTGTCGCGCATCAGCATGGAGGACATCATCAAGGGCGTCTGGCCTTTCATGATCGCCCAACTGATCGTGCTGTTGCTGATGATCCTGTTTCCGGCGCTCGTCACCGTGCCGGCCAAATGGTTCAGCGGCTGACACCTTGCCGTAATCGGCTAGACTACTTTGGCATCACCCGTGAAAGGCATTCCATGCGCATCATGATCCTCAATGGCCCGAACCTGAACATGCTCGGCATCCGCGAGCCGCACATCTACGGGTCGACCACGCTGGGGGCCATCAAGGCCTCCTGCGAGGAGTTCGCCGCGTTCACCGGCACGCAACTGGCGTTTCACCAGTCAAACCACGAAGGCGAACTGGTCGACCTGATCCAGTCCGCCCGTACCTCGGCCGACGCCCTCATCATCAATCCCGCCGCCTACTCCTTCACTTCGATCGCGATCTACGACGCCATGAAGATCTTCGAGGGGCCGATCTACGAGGTGCACATCTCCAACATCCACGCCCGCGACGAATTGCACCGGCACTCCAGGCTTTCGGCCGCCGTCAAGGGCGTGATCGCGGGCCTCGGCCCCTACGGCTACATCGTCGCCATGCAGGCGGCGCTGCAGGGCGCCGGCCGGTTGCCGGCATCGCTGCCGGCAGCTATTCGCGTCGGACCGAAATAACCAGGGGAGCATGACATGCAAGGAGCCGGCTATCTCGCCATCTGGAGCGATCTTGCGCCGCAGGACCACACGGATTGGGCGCACTGGATCACGCGCGAACATGCCGCCGAACGCGTCGGCGTCACCGGATTTCTGGCCTGCCGCATTTTTCGTGCGCTCGGCGCGTCGGTGAACCGCTACTTCATTCTCTACGAGCTCGAGGACGAACGCGTCGTCGGCGGCCCGGACTATCTGGCGCGCCTCAACGCGCCGACGCCATGGTCACAGAGCATCATGCCCCGGCTCGGCAATTTCGCACGCGGCGGCGGCCGTATCGCAGCTTCCGCCGGTACCGGCCAGGGCGGCATCGTCGCCCCCTTGCGCCTCGATGCCGCGCCGGGCTGGGATGCCGCCACGGTTACCGCCGAACTCGCACGTCTCGACAGGATCATCGCCGCGCGCGTCCTGCTCACCGATCTTGCGCAGACCTCGATCAAGACTCGCGAGAAGGGCATGCGAAGCAACGACGGCTCGTTCGCCGCCCTGCTTCTGATTGAAGGAATGGACGAAGCCGCAGTTCGCGACGCCCTCCATCATCTGCGCAAAGCGCTTCCCGCGGATGATCAAGGCGCCATCGACGACCTGCCGCTCTACCAGCTCGCCTTCAGCCTCCCGAAGCAACTGCTGCCGCGCTGACGATGACCGTAAGGATGGGTAGAGCGAAGCGAAACCCATCGCGACATCGGCGCTTGCAATGATAGGTTTCGCTGCACTCTACCCATCCTACATCTTTGCGGTTTTTGATTCCGTCATTCCGGGGCGATGCGAAGCATCGAACCCGGAATCCATTTCGCCGCCCACGCTGCCGCCAAATGGATTCCGGGTTCGCGCCAAGGCGCGCCCCGGAATGACGGCGAGATGTTCTGAGGGCAAGTATCAACGCTGCGACAAAGCAACCCGACGGGCAAATTCTCGCTGGCGACGTCGGGCAAATCAGTGGCACTAATCCGCGTGTCTCACCCGTTACGAGGGGCGGGTCGCGATCGTCACGAACGCGCGGTGGGATGCGGTGGACGCGAAAGGTGTGCAAGACGTACGCACCTGAAGCGTACGGCGAAGTCGTGTGGTCCTGACGCCGCGGTGCTGGCGTCAAGTTCGTGAGAGGTTGAACTTATCACGGGCGACGGAGGCAAAAGAGCCGTTCTCCGGGGAGATCACGTTATAAGCCGTAAAGCCACTGCGCAGGGAAGGCCGGAGTGTTTCCGCTGAACCTGTATGCTCGTGTGCATTTTTGTTTGCGCATTTGGCACGCGAGACCGCGGGTGCAGCGTGCACCCGGTCTTCCCTGCGCCCTCGCCTGATCAGAGGGCCACGCACGATGCAACCCCCGGGCTTTTTGAGCCGCGGGAAGGCGAACCATATCCTCATTCTGGCGACTGCTTGTGCTCGACTAACAGCACCGGATCATATAGTTGAGGGTTGCAAAAGCCCTCTAAGTGGCTGGATTACTGGATAAAAAATGCCTGACGCAAAAGCTTCGAAGATCGAACAACGTTTGAAAAACGCCGTTTCGGGCGGCGTTTTCTTCGATGCCTTCAACCGCGGCCGCTACGCGACCGACGCCTCGTTCTACCAGATCATGCCGGCCGGCGTGGTGGTGCCGCGAACGATGGACGAGGCGCTGCGGGCGCTCGCGATCGCCCGCGAGGACGGGCGAGCGGTCACTCCGCGCGGCGGCGGCACCTCGCAATGCGGCCAGACTGTCAACGAGGGCATCGTCGTCGATTTCTCAAAGCATCTCAACCGGCTTGTCTCCCTCGACGTCTCGAACCGCACCTGCGTGGTCGAACCCGGCATCGTGCTCGACGACCTCAACCGGCAGCTCAGGAAGCACGGGCTGTGGTTTCCGGTCGACGTCTCCACGGCCTCGCGCGCGACCATCGGCGGCATGGCCGGCAACAATTCCTGCGGCGGGCGTTCGCTGCGCTACGGCACCATGCGCGACAACACGCTTTCGATGGATGCCGCCCTCGCCGACGGCACTCTCCTTCATTTCGGCGAGGTGCCGCGTGATCTGGCGGGAGTGGATGCCCCGGAGGGCGGGCTGAAACTGTTTCGCGACATGCTCGGCCTCGGCGAGCGCGAGGCGGCCGAGATCGCGGAAAGATTTCCAAAGGTGCAGCGCCGGGTCGGCGGCTACAATCTCGACGCGCTGGTGCCGCGTAACGCCGCGAACAACCTGGCGCACCTGCTCGTGGGCTCGGAGGGTACGCTCGCCTTCACGACACAGGTCGAACTGAAGCTCTGGCCCGTGATCCGCAACAAGGTGCTCGGCGTCTGCCATTTCGGCAGCTTCTATGAGGCGATGGCCGCCGCGCAGCATCTGGTGAAGTTACGGCCGATCGCCGTCGAATTGGTTGACCGCACCATGATCGCGCTCGGCCGCGACATTGCGATGTTCAGGCCCGTGATCGATGCCACCGTGCGCGGCGATCCCGATGCGCTCTTGATCGTCGAGTTTGCCGAAGAGGATCAGCCCGACAATCTGGCAAAGCTCAGGCAACTCCAGGAATTGATGGCCGATCTCGGCTTCGGCTGGAACAATCCGCAGCGCAAATGGGGCGGCGTGGTCGACGTCGTCGAGCCTGCGACCCAGACCGCCATTGCGGATTTCCGCACCTCCGGCCTCAACGTCATGATGTCGATGAAGCAGGAGGGCAAGCCGGTTTCCTTTGTCGAGGATTGCGCCGTGCCGCTGCCGCACCTCGCCGACTACACCGCGCGGCTGAACGAGATCTTTGCCAAACACGGCACCCGCGGAACGATGTATGCACATGCGTCCGAAGGCTGCCTGCATGTTCGTCCGGTGCTCAACCTCAAGCTCGACAAGGATGTCAAGGCGATGCGCGCCATCGCCGAAGAGACGTTCGAGATGGTGCGCGAGTACAAGGGCTCGCATTCCGGCGAGCACGGCGACGGCCTGGTGCGTTCGGAATTCCATGAGAGGATGTTCGGCGCGCGCATCATCGCCGACTTCAGGGAAGTGAAGCAGCGCTTCGATCCGCACAAGGTGCTCAATCCCGGCAAGATCGTCGATCCGCCGAAGATGGACGATCGCACGCTGTTTCGTTATCCGCCGGGCTATCGCATCGACGAGCTGAAGACCGAACTCGACTGGTCGGCCTATCCCGGCGCCGGCGGCGGCTTTCAGGGCGCGGTCGAGATGTGCAACAACAACGGCGCCTGCCGCAAGCTTGAAGGCGGCGTGATGTGTCCGTCGTACCGCGCCACCCGAAACGAAAAGGATGTCACGCGCGGCCGCGCCAACACGCTGCGGCTCGCGATCTCGGGCCAGCTCGGTCCCGATGCGCTCGCATCCGTCGAGATGATGGAGACGCTGAAACTCTGCGTGTCCTGCAAGGCCTGCCGCCATGAATGTCCGACCGGCGTCGATATGGCGAAGATGAAGATCGAGGTGCTGGCCGCGCGGGCACGGAAGCACGGGCTTTCGCTGCGGGACCGGCTGGTCGGCTATCTGCCGCGATACGCAGGCCTCGCTGCACGCGTTGCGCCGCTTGCCAATTGGCGCAACCGCAGCCCGTTGCTTCGGAGACTGTTTGAGAAATTCGCCGGGATCAGCGCGCAGCGCGCCCTGCCCGCGTTCCGGCGCGATGTTTTCAAGTCCGCAGAAATGGCCGGCCCCGAAGGCGGCCGCGAGGTCGTCTTGTTTGCCGACACGTTCAACCGCGCCTATGAGCGGGAAAATCTCGACGCCGCGCTGCGCGTGCTCATCGAAGGCGGCTATCGAGTCCATATGCCGAAGCCGGTTGGTCGCGCACGGCCGCTGTGCTGCGGACGCACGTTCCTTTCGGCCGGCCTGGTCGATCAGGCCCGCGCTGAACTGGATCGCCTTGTCGCGACCTATGCACCATTCGCCGCACGCGGTATGCCGATCATCGGGCTGGAGCCGAGTTGCCTGCTGACGCTCCGCGACGAGCTGCTGTCGCTGCGCTCCGACAACGAGGCGAAGGCGATCAGCGCGCATGCGTTGCTGTTCGAGGAATTCCTGGTGGGCGAAGCGGAAGCGGGCCGCCTGCAACTGTCGCTCGGCCCGATTTCCGGCAAGGCCATGGTGCACGGCCACTGTCACCAGAAGTCATTCGGCGCATTCAAGCCGGTCGAAAAGGTGCTTCGCCTCGTCCCGGATCTCGCCGTCGAAACCATCGAGTCCAGTTGCTGCGGAATGGCCGGCGCGTTCGGCTATGGAGCCGAGACCTATCAGGCCTCGATCGAGATGGCCGAATTGTCTTTGCTGCCGGCAGTCCGCCGCGCCGACGGCGCCACATTGATCGTGGCTGACGGAACCTCCTGCCGCCATCAGATCAAGGATGGTGCCGCGCGCGAGGCCATCCACGTCGCGCGCGTGCTGGCGATGAGCCTCGACCGGGCGCCGGCCGCGGGAACAATTCCGTGATTTCGGCGTAGCCCCTGCCTGCAAGCCCGGAACCAATCCGGCCTTCGAGGCTTACACCCGAGCGCGCTGCAACGCAGCTGCAAGGGGAGAGCGCGTTGGAAAATCAAGTGGTGATCCTGATCGTCGAAGACGATCAGTTGATACAGGGCGTCATCGAGGAAGCCCTGACAGATGGTGGTTTCGAGACAGCGATAGCGTCTTCTGGCGAAGAGGCGATAGACCTGCTCGACGGCACAAGCCCCGAGTTCCGCGCGCTCGTGACCGACATCAATCTTGGAAAGGGCGCGAGGGATGGCTGGGCGGTCGCCCGGCACGCCAGGCAAAACAAGCCCGATATGCCGATCGTCTACATGACCGGCGACAGCGCCGACGAGTGGCCTTCGAAGGGCGTCCCCAACAGCATCCTTCTCACCAAGCCGTTCGCACCGGCGCAACTCGTCACCGCGGTTTCGCAACTGTTGAACAGCGGGACGCCGCCCTCGGCATAGGCGCGGGTGAACTCGTGGAACTATCGCCATTACCTTCACGCTGTCGGAACCAAAGCGCGCGCGATGCTTTGAGCCGAAGGGCAGTATGCGAAGGAGGAGAAGTTTATGCGGAAGATTGCAATCGGCCTCATGGCCGGCGCGGGCGCGCTTATGGCAGGCAGTGCAAATGCGTCTGACATCTACACGACGAGCGAATACTCGAATGCCGACCTCGTGCAGCAGGTGCGGATGGTCTGCGATGAAGACGGACGCTGCTATCGCACCCGCGGCGGCAGCCGCGTAATCGTCCGCGATTCATACGCCTATGCGCCGCGCGAGCGCTACATCGAGCACCGGCGCTATCGCGACTGGGATGACGGCCCCCGCGTCGGCATCCGCGCACCCGGCGTAAGCGTCGGCGTCGGCGTCGACAACGATCGCTGGTAGCGAAAACCCGGGAGAGGCTTCAGGCATCGCCTGAGGCCTCCCCGGCCACCGATGGGATCGGATCACATCGTCGAAACAACATCGTGATAGGTGAGGCAGACCACATCTGACTGATGCCGTTGGCCGTAATGCAGAGGCGCGAGCCTGTTTGTATTTTGCATTTCGAGCCGAACGGAGATTTCAATGACGCGTCTGTTGATTTCCGGATTCGTGGCAGTCGCCCTGCTTGCCGCCACGAGCATGTTGCATTTGCACTCACCTTCGGACGACCGCCTCGCCGCCATGACCACCGGCATGGCGTCGGCAAAAAAATCGCCTTCGGTCGCCGCCAAGCTGCCGATCGAGGAATATGAGGATATGTCATTCGTGTTCACGGCGCCGGCGCACCGGTAGCGAGTCCCATTCGGCCAATTCAACGGCGCCTATCGCCTGGTCGCGCGTTGCAGAAACTCCACCAGCGCGGCGCGGTCCTGCTCCGATCCGATGCGCTGCTCCGGCATCTTGGTGCCGGGCGTATAGGCCGCTGGTCCGACCTCGAACAGCTTTGAGACCGTCTCGGGCGTCCAGACGATGTCGAGGCGCTTGAGTGCGTCTGAGAAATTGTAGCCCGGCGCGGTTGCGATGCGCCGGCCGAAGATGCCTGACAGCGTCGGCCCAGCCCTGTTGGCCTGCTCGGTGCCGAGCGTATGACAGGCGACGCAGGCACGAAAAATATCCGCGCCGCGATCGCCGGCATAGGCCGCCAGCGGGTCTCCCGCCGTCTCGATGAGAACGGAATCGATGGGCTCGCCGGTCGCCGCGCTCCAGCGCCTGATAATGTTGTCGGTGCCGCCGGTGAGCAAGGTGCGGCCATCGGGCAGGAATGCCACCGACCAGACCGGCAGTCCCGGTCCGACCAGCGTGCGCGCGAGGCTGCGCGCCTTGCGATCGATCACCGCCACCGCTCCGCCGATGCTTGCGGCAGCGACCAGCGCGCCATCGGGCGAGATCGCAATCGAGATCACCGGCCGTGGCACAGCCTGAACCTCGCCTGCCCGCGCGCCATCCGCAGCCAGGAAGTACACCTTGCCGTCGGCGCCGCCGACCGCGATTTCACCATCGCTGCCGACAGCGACGCTGTTGAGCGGTGTCGGCATCGCAACGACCGTCGGCGGTTGCGAATCGGACAGCGGCCAGATCCGGACGCTCTGATCGTAGCTGACGCTGACTACGGCGCGACCGTCGGCGGCGAACGCCACGCCGTTGACGTTCTGCGTATGATCCTCAAGCACGCGCGGGGCGCCGCCCGCGAGCGGCCACAGCCGTACGGTGCGATCCCAGGACCCCGAGGCGAGCGTTGCGCCATCGGGCGAGGCCGCAAGCGCCACGATCGGCGCCGTATGGCCTTCCAGCACCGCGTCGGGCTCGGCCTTGCCGGAAGTCCAGATCGCAATCCGTCCGTCGGCGCCGGCGGTCGCCGTGCGGCCGTCCTTCAGCCCTGCGACCGCGTTGACGGCGTCGGAATGGAAGCGAAGCACCTGCTCGGCGGCATTGCGCGTCAGCGACCAGCGGATGGCGGTCGTGTCGAAGCTTCCGGAAATCGCGCGCAGCCCGTCTGGGGAAATCGCCAGCGCCCGCACCGGCCCGCCATGGCCGCGCAGTTGCGCAAAGGCGGAAGTCGCCCCGATCGACAGCGCCGCAAGCGCCAGAACTGCGATCCGGGCTGCCTTGGCGAGCGAAGCGTTCGCGGCAATCCCATGCATGCGCATCGGCCCTAGCGCACGCCCGGTCTGTCGCGGTCGAGGCCTTTCGCCTGCAGGTCGTCGAGATAATCCTGGAAGCGCCGCTCGGCGTTCAATCCGAGATCGCGAAGGAACGCCCAGGAGTAGATGCCGGTTGAGTGCATGTCGTCAAACCCCAGTCTGACGGCATAATTACCGACGGAATCGACCGAAAGAATGGTGACGTTGCGCTTGCCGCCGACCGTCTTGCGCTCGGCTTCGGAATGCCCCTGCACTTCGGCGGACGGGCTTGTCACCCGCAGCAGTTCCGCAGGCAGATCGAAGACCTTGCCGTCGTCGAACGATACCTGCAGCGCACGACGATCCTTCAGGAGCCGGATTTCGACCGGCCATGCCACGGTGACGTCGGGCGTGCGCACCGCCGGCTTCAGCTCGGTCCGATCAAATTATGGCCGGGATCGCCGACCCTGGCGCCGCTCGTCGAAAAGGCGACGGAACTCGGCTCCTGGAAGGTATTGAGCACCATCGCGACACCGACGGCGGCAATGAACGCAAACGCCAGGGCCGCAACAAAGACTTTCATGGCAGTTCCTCATATTTGACTTGAGCCGGCTCACATTTCACGTGAGCCGGGCTGGCTACTCCGCCGGGACGGCATGCGGCGTACGGTCGGGCGGCGCGCCCGCCTTCCGCTGCTGCTCCTCGGCCCAGAGCGAGTGGTGTTCCTTGGCCCAGTTGACATCGACCTCGCCGGTTCCCATCGCGTCGAACGCACCCTCCATCCCGACCGAGCCGATATAGATGTGCGCCAGCATCGCGGCGATGAAGAGCATCGCGATCACGGCATGGATCACGGTCCAGAACTGCAGCGCCGTGACGTTACCCGGGAGATACGGGAATATCAGGAACCAGCCGGAGACCGACATCAGCGCGCCGCCGATGATCACGATCCAGAAAATTCCCTTTTGCCCGGCATTGAAGCGCCTGGCCGGCGGATGCTTGCCGTTGGCCAGAATGCCGCCACCCTGCTTGATCCAATCCAGGTCGACCTTGCCCGGGATGTTGTCCTTGATCCAGATCAGGAACATGACCACGAGACCCAGCATGAACGGAAACGCCAGGTAATTATGTGCAAGCTTGGCCCAGGCCGACATGCTGGCAAAGGCTTCCGGGCCGAACAGCGGCAAGATCAGCGTACGGCCGAAGCTGACGTTCAGGCCCGACAGCGCCAGGATGATGAAGCAGCTTGCCGTCAGCCAATGGGTGAAACGCTCGAAGCTGGCGAACCGCAGGATCGTCCTGCCCGAAAAACCCCGCTGGAGGCGGATGCGGCCACGCACCATCAGGAAGATCGCGAGCACGGCAAGCATCCCGAGAATGGCAACACCGCCGATCCATGGCAGCTTGCTGCGATGGAAGTCGCGCCAGTCGCGGCCGGCAGGCTGGATCAGGCTGGACGCCATTTTGTCCGGGATCGAGATGCGCCCGGTGATCTTGTCGCCCTCCTTCAGCGCATTCAGGAGCTTGTCTTCCTGAACGGCTTCGGCGGTCGGCTTGAAGGAAAGCTGCGCCGCCGCGGGGTGGCTGAGAACGAACAGCAATGCGAACGCCGCGAACAGCGACCTGAAGATCGCGAACTTGAGAGTTGAGAGTGAGCCTGGCATTTGCACAACGCCCTTTCGGTTTCGAAATTACGCGAATGCCGCAGCGCCAGGGCGCCGCGGCCGCTGCATCAGCCGGTCGGTGAATCGCTGTAGGCCGTCTTCCAGCCCCACATGCCCGAGCCGTAGCCGCGCTTCATCACGCGCTCCTTGTAGATCTCGGCGATGATCGCGCCGTCACCGGCGAGCAGCGACTTGGTCGAGCACATCTCGGCGCAGATCGGCAGCTTGCCCTCGGCGAGGCGGTTGGCGCCGTATTTGGCGTATTCGGCCGGCGTGGAGTCGGCCTCCGGACCGCCTGCGCAATAGGTGCACTTGTCCATCTTGCCGCGCGATCCGAAATTGCCGACCTTCGGATATTGCGGCGCGCCGAACGGACAGGCGTAGAAGCAGTAACCGCACCCGATGCAGAGATCCTTGGAGTGTAGCACCACGCCGTCGGCGGTGGTGTAGAAGCAGGACACCGGGCATACCGCGGCGCATGGCGCATCGGTACAGTGCATGCAGGCCATCGAGACCGAACGCTCACCGGGCTTGCCGTCATTGATGGTGACGACGCGGCGGCGATTGATGCCCCACGGCACCTCGTGTTCGTTCTTGCAGGCCGTGACGCAGGCGTTGCACTCGATGCAGCGATCGGCATCACAAAGAAATTTGACGCGAGCCATGATCTATTCTCCTCTCACGCCGCTTGAATCTGGCACAGGGTCACCTTGCCCTCGTGCATGCCGGTCACCGGATCGTAGCCGTACGACGTGATCGTATTGACGCTTTCGCCCAGCACGATTGGATCGGCCCCCTTCGGGTATTTGCTGCGCTGATCGACACCCTGGAACCAGCCGGAGAAGTGGAATGGCATGAACGCCACGCCCTTGCCGACACGGTCGGTCACCAGCGCCTTGACCCGCGCCTTCGAGCCGTTTTCCGGACCGAACACCCAGACCCAGCCGCCGTCCTTGATGCCGCGCTCAGTGGCGTCCGAGGTGTTGACCTCGACGAACATGTCCTGCTGCAATTCGGCGAGCCACTTGTTCGACCGAGTTTCTTCGCCGCCGCCTTCGTATTCGACCAGACGTCCAGAGGTGAGGATGATCGGGAATTGCTTGGCAAGCCCCTTCTCCACCGCTGCCTTCTGGATAGAGAAGCCGAGATTGGCCATGCGGAACTGGCGGCCGTCCGGACGCGTCGGATATTTGGCGACGAGATCGGGGCGCGGGGTGTAGATCGGCTCGCGATGCACCGGCACGGGATCGGGCAGATTCCACGCCACCGCACGCGCCTTGCCGTTGCCATACGCCATCACGCCATGTTCGAGCGTCACGCGAATGATGCCGCCCGAGAGGTCGACCGCCCAGCCCACGCTGTCAGGATTGTTGCCGCCGATCTTCTGGATCGTCGCCAGTTCAGCCTCGGTCAGGTCCTTGTCCCAGCCGAGTTTCTTGAGCACGCCATAGGTGAACTCTGGATAGCCGTCGGTCAGTTCCGAACCCTTGCTGTAGGATCCTTCGGACAGCAGATTGACGCTCTTCACCGAACCGTCCGGCTGCTTCTCTTCATACACCACGCCGAAACGGGCGCGGAACGTGCCGCCGCCGTCCTTGGCGTGAAGGTTGGTGTTGTAGAGCGTATGCGTGCCCGGATGCTTGATCTGCGGCGTGCCCCAGCACGGCCACGGCAGTCCGTAATAGTCGCCGCCGACTTCGGGCTCGTCGGCCTTGGCGCGCAGCGTCACCAGGTCGAACTTGCCCTGGTTCTTCATGTGCGCTTTCAGGCGTTCCGGCGACTGGCCGGAATAGCCGGTCGAGAAGCCGCCACGGTTGATTTCCCGCAGCAGGTCCTCCGGAGACGGACGATTGTTCTCCACCTTGATGTTCTTGAACATCGGATCGGCGAAACCGAGCTTCGCCGAAAGCCGGTAGATGATCTCGTAATCGTCCTTCGACTCGAAGATCGGCTTGACGATCTGCTCGCCCCACTGCAGCGAACGGTTGGAAGCCGTGCGCGAGCCCGAAGTCTCGAACTGCGTGCAGGCCGGCAACAGGTATGTTCCGTTCTTGCGTTCGGAGATCGCCGCAAACGTGGTCGGATGCGGATCGGCGACCACGAGCAGTTCGAGCTTCTCGATCCCCTTCACCATCTCCGTCATGCGCGGCACGGTGTTGCCGCCGTGACCCATGATGACCACGCCCTTCACGGCATCGCGCTGGTCGACGTCGTCAGGATTGGCCAGCGTCGCATCGAACCAGCGGGTCCACGGGATGCCCGGCAATTCCATGTTCTGCTTGCGGGTGCGCGCCGGACGGCCCGCCTTGGCCGGCACTTCGTCGAAGCGCGCCTGCAGGTAGTCGTACTCGACTTCCCAGACCCGCGCCCAGTGCTTCCAGGCCCCTTCGACGAGACCGTAGTAGAGCGGCAGTGTCACGATATCGAGACCGAGATCGGTCGCGCCCTGCACGTTGCAGTGGCCGCGGAATATGTTGGCGCCACCGCCGAATGTGCCGACGTTGCCGGTCGCGAGAAGCAGGTTGCAATACGCCCGGACGTTGGCCGTACCGACCGTGTGCTGGGTGCCGCCCATGCACCAGATGAAGGTCGACGGCTTCTGCTTGGCGAAGGTCTCCGCGACCTTCTTCAGCTGTTCGCCGGGGATCCCGGTGACGCGCTCGACTTCCTCCGGCGTCCACTTCGCAACTTCGGCGCGGATCTGGTCCATGCCGTAGACGCGCTGGGCGATGAACTGCTTGTCCTCCCAGCCATTGTTGAAGATGTGGTGCAGCAAGCCCCAGATGACCGCGATGTCGGTACCGCTGCGGAACCTGACATATTCGGTGGCGTGGGCTGCGGTGCGGGTGAAGCGCGGATCGAGCACGAACACGTTGGCGCGGTTGAGTTCCTTGCCTGTCAGGATGTGCTGCAGCGAAACCGGATGCGCTTCGGCGGCATTCGAGCCCATGAAGATGATGGTCTTCGAATTCCTGATGTCGTTGTAGGAATTGGTCATCGCGCCGTAACCCCAGGTATTGGCGACGCCGGCGACGGTGGTGGAGTGGCAGATGCGGGCCTGGTGGTCGATCGAATTGGTGCCCCAGAACGCCGCGAACTTGCGGAACAGATAGCTGCCTTCATTGGAGAATTTCGCGGAGCCGAGCAGGTAGACCGAGTCGGCGCCGGACTTGGCGCGAATCTCAAGCATCTTGTCGCCGATCTCGTTGATGGCCTGATCCCACGAGATCTTCTGCCATTCGCCGTTGACCAGCTTCATCGGGAATTTCAGGCGGCGGTCGCCGTGCACGAGTTCGCGCACCGACGCGCCCTTGGCGCAATGCGAGCCGCGGTTGATCGGGCTGTCCCAGGCCGGCTCCTGGCCGACCCAGACGCCGTTCTGCACTTCGGCGATCACGGTGCAACCGACCGAGCAATGCGTGCAGATGTTCTTTTTGATTTCCGTCGGCGCGCCGACGATCTTCGGGCCGGCCTGTGCCTTGCGCACCGAGCCGAGCGGCATCAATCCGATCGCGGCGCCGGCGCCGGCCGCCAGACCGGAGCGTCGCAGGAACGTTCGGCGATCGAGAACGCCAGACGCGAGGCCGGCAGCGATACCCTGCAAACGCGCCCTGCCCGCGGATCCTTCTTTTCGCTTGGTCAACATATCCTTGGTCCCATCAATAGCGGTTGACGCGGTAGTAGTTCTTGACGTGATCGGTTTCCTTGTAGCGCGCCTTGACGCGCTCGGATTGCGACTCGTCCGCCTCGGCCTCGCTGCTCGCAAGCGGCACGACCGCAGCCGCGGCGACAGCCGAACCGCCCATCAGGAACAGGCTGCGCCGGTCGACGCCTGAAGACTGCGCCTTGCCCTTGTCGGATGGCTTACTCATTGCGATCTCCTCTCAGTCTCGCCTTCGCCGTTACTCGAACAGCGTGAAGGCCTCCGATTCCAATTCCATGAAGACGCGGCCGACACGGCCGACCGCGCGGTAGAACTGCGCTGATTGCGACATCTCGAGGTCCGCGAACATCCGCGCCGCCCACGGTTTGAGATGACGATCGAAAAAGCGCGACTGCTGCGCGAAGTCAGCGTCGAAGTCGCCGCGCGCCAATCCCGCCATGACCTCCAGCAGGATCGCGATGTGATCTTCCGGCTCTCGCGACGTGCCCGCGCGCTCGATCCCGAGTGCGTCGAGATCCTCACGCACCCGCGCCAGCGGCCGCTCGTGAAGGAAGCCGGTCAGATAGTAGGACGCATAGGGAAGCAGTTCGCCGCGTCCGAGCCCGATGAAAAGATCGAAGAACTCCTTGCTGACGACACGGTCGTCCGTGGCCGCCGCGGCGGAAGCAAGCTCGATATGCGCTATGCCGAGATCGGAACCATCGCCCTTCAGCGTCGCAATGCGCTTGAGCGCATCTGCATCCGGCGCCTTGCCGAGCAGCAGCGACAGCAGGCCGTATTCCGCGGCACGCAGCAGATCAATCTCGTCGATTTCCGGCTTCGATGTCACCTGGTTCTCGGATGGTCCGTAGAGATCGGGGCGAAGAACAAAACGATTCACCTGCGTCAGTGCCTCGACGGCGAGAACCCGCTCCGCGGGAATTCGTGACCATGCAGAAACAGACGGCTGCGCGATGCCGATTCCCCGCGCCAGCGAAGCGACACCCCCTGCTGCTCTGATTGCTAGTTCCAGACCGGTGTCACGCATGGTGCTACCGATTTCTCCCCCGCCCACCCGTGTCCCTCGGGCTACTCAATTTAGAACTGGAATTATTCCAAGGAGGAGTCTGTAACATAGGCTCTGCCTATGTCCGCAAGAACTTTTGTCTAAACGATCGGTTTTGCGGTGCCATGACGTCGCACCGGCTGCTGCGGCGCAGCGGAATGCGCCGTTTTCGATGCGATTTCGACTGTTGATTCGTCTGCACCGTTTTCTGTGCCCGAATCGAGTTCCATCGCGGCTGCCGGTTCTTCAATCCGTCTCAAAGACTTAACCGGCAATTCTTGCTGCTGCGACGGATCGCGTTCGGATGGCTGCTGCGCGGACGAATCAGCCGCCTCATTTTCGGAACGTGTATCGGAACTTGCCGTTTCAACCGCCGGCTGCCCCATGATTTGCGAGACCATCCGCGCGATATCGAGGCCCGCATCCAGCTCACCGCCACCGGGAACCCCGCCCGGCGTATTCCAGTCATAGGCATACTCGAGTGCGGGATTGACGTAGTTGCGAATGGCGGGGTCCAGGGCCCAGGATTTTCGCAGCGCCGCATTTCGCAACTGCTCCGGCACGCCCTTTTTGAGGAACGCGGTGATATCGGTGGTTTCCGTCAGTTCCTCAAGCTTCGGCAGGCTGGAGAGATCGAATTCCGGTTCGGCCTCGACCTCAGCAACTGGCCCGGCCGGAACATCGGGCGTAGCGGCGACCGGCGCCTCCTGGTTCGGCTCCGCCTGTTTGGCTTCCTGCTTGCGTTGCGACCATCGCGCCAGAAAGCCCTTGTCCTGATCAGCTTTGTCCTGATCGCTCATGTGTGTCCTGTTCCATCGTCCGGCCGGCCGCCGGGCATTCGTGGACGATCGCCGCCCGCGCGATCCCGCTTGCGCTTGTGGAACACCCGTTCGACGTGGAACCGATCGACGAAGGCCGCAATCCACGATGCAATCCCGGGCGGCATCGGAACGGTGCCGATGACGTCGCAACCGCTTTCGAACATCGCTTCGCCTTCGGTCGGGTCGGCGGTCACTTTCGTCAGTTCGAGTTCGGGCCCGCCGTCCTGACGCCGCAGCGCCACCCAGATCCGGGGCTCGCCGTCGGCCAGGTTGTCGCGATAATTCGCGGTTTCCGCGCTGAACAGTTCGATGCTCGCAGAACCGGCGTAATAAATCGTCGCATCGCGCTCCGTGGACAGCACCGTCCATGGCGCCGTCGCCGGCACCTCGTCCAGCACCATCGCCGGCGACCACACATGGTCGATCCAGGGATTGTCGATCGAACGGCGCCGCAAAACCACACCTACCTCGCGGGATGCTTCCGTCATTGCCGGGCTCGATCCTCCGTTCGGTGGCCGATCATGCAACATTCGCGGCCGCC